>JAEYYV010000013.1 GCA_023428295.1 Pseudomonadota bacterium | reverse complement strand
GGGCGGTGCGGGTCAGGCCCCCGCGCCACGAGACGCACGGCCACGGCTCGACTGAGAGCCGCGGCGGATGGCGGCTCGGTGCGCGCGCGCTCGAGGTACTGCTCCGCGAGAAGCAGCGCGGTGAGCTCGCTGCGATCGAAATCGCGCGGCGTCTTCTTCACGCGTGCGAGGTGCGCGTCGAGCACGCGACGAGCGGCATCGAGTCCGCTCGCGGCAGCGCGCCAGCGAATCGTGTCATCGAGGAGCTCCGTGGTCTCGGGCTCGAAGAAGTTCGTGCGCATCCACCGCTCGGCTGCGGTCGCGGCTTCGTCGAAGCGACCGATGAGCGCGAGACGATCGAGCATGCGTCGTTCGGCGCGATGCGTGAGCGACGAGCTCGGAAAGTCTGCGAGCAAGCGGCGCAGGATCTCGAGCGCGCGGTCGAAAGCGCCTGCTTCGTCGAAGCAGACCAACGCGTTGTGAAGGATCTCGTCATCGTTGGAGCGGCGCGACACGCCATCGAGCGCCGCGAGGAATGCCTCCGCGCACTTCTCGTAGTACGCGCGATCGCCAGTCTTGCGTGCGAGCTCGCTCGCTTCGAGGGCGACGAGCCTCTGGCCTTGCGCGTACAGCTTGACCACGGTGTTCGCGAGCACGGGGCGCTTCGCGAGGAACTTCTTGTCGGCGCGCAGCTTCTCCACGAGCGCGAGTAGATCGGTGTAGCGATGAAGCAGGTTGTACGAGTCGAGCGCTCCGTTCGCGGCGGCCTCGGCGAGCTCGTGCGTCGGGTAGTTCGCGATGATCTCGAGGTAGATCGCGACGGCCTTGTCGAGATGGTCGTAGTCGCGCCACACGTTGGCGCGCATGAACGCGAGCTTCGCGCGCGCGTCGGGGCTCTCGTAGCGCTCGGCGACAGCGAGCACGCGAATCATGCGCTTGTCGCGTGACGCGAGCTCCTGCGGGACGGGCGGGCGATCGAGATCCGGATCGAACTTCGACGGTGGCTTCGTGCGGGCGTGCCCCTCGGTAGCGATCGACGTTCTCAGCGCCGCCAATGCAGCGCGCGCCGCGTGCGCGAGGTCTGCCTCGGGCAGCGTGCGGGCCTCCGCGATCGCGACGAACGCGACGGCGGCGTCCTCCCACAAGTCGCTCGCCGCAGGTCCGCGCGCTGCTGCCGCAACGGTCCACGCGCGCTCGGCCGCGACCATCGCCGGGTTCGTCGACGTCGACGGGGTGTGCGGCTCGGCCCGCGCGAGCCCGCACAGGCAGATCAGGACGACGACCGCGCGCACTCCGCTGGGACAACGGCGCGTGCGATCGGTTGCACGTAGGTTGGCCTCGGCCGCGTGGTTATGGCTTCGCGGGAGCCGGCGGCGGCGCGGAAGTCGCCGGAGTGGCAGCCGGACGACTGCGCGGCGCGGCGAACGTCACATCGACCTTCTGCGTCTTCTTCTCGCGCACGAAGGTGATCGTCGTCTTCTGCCCGGGCTTGGCCGCCTGCAACACGTACATGAGGTCGTTCACGTTTCCGATCTCGGTCGTCCCGATCGCGACGATCAGGTCGCCGCCTTTGAGCCCCGCGTTCGCAGCGGGGCCGTCGGGCGTCACATCGGTCAGCAACACACCCTTGGGCTGATTCGGATCCTCGCTGTACGACGGCACCGTGCCGAGCGAAGCACCGCGACGACGCATGTCACCACCGCGCAGCATCTCCGGTGGAGACTTCACGTACGTGAGCGACGGCTGCTTCGATGTCGCGAGCGCGACGCTCGACACGATCTCCACGACCTTCGCCGTGCCGATCGTGTTGATCTTCTCGAGGTCATCTTTGGCGGTGTGATACTCGAGGTGATTGCCGGTGAAGAAGAACAGCACCGGCGAGCCCGCCACGTAGAACGGCATGTGATCCGACGGGCCGTATCCCGAGCCACCGATCGTGCAGTTGATCGTTGCGGCCTCGCACGCCGGCGCCACGATCGACTTCCACTCCTTGGCCGAGTCACCGCCGTTCACGTGCAGCTGTGACATGCGCATGCGGCCGACCATATCCATGTTCAGCATCGCGGTGATCGGCTCCTTCGTCGGAGGATTCTTCGCGTAGTAGAACGATCCGAGATCGCCCATCTCCTCGGCGGAGAAGCCGACGATGTACACGTCGCGCGCGAGCTCTGCCTTCTTCGCGACGAGCTCGCGAGCCACTTCCACGAGCGCCGCGGCGCCCGATGCGTTGTCGTCGGCCCCGTTGTGCACGTCGTTGACCTGCGGATCGAGCGCGCTCGGTCCGCCCATGCCGAGGTGATCCACGTGCGCGCCGATGACGAGCACGCCCTTCTCCTTCTTGGCCGCGCCCGCGCGGATCACGCCGACGACGTTCGACGTCTTCGTGCGCACCGGCTCGAGCGCGACGGTGAGCGACGCCTTGTGCGTGCCCTTCAGCAACGCCTCACCGACCTTCCGCGAGACCACGATGATCGGGATCAGCGACTCGCTCTCCGCGGCCGCGAGCGCCGGCAGCCTCGCTTCTTCCTGCGTCAGGTCTCCAGCATCGACGACGATCAGCGCCTTGGCACCCGCGTTCTTCGCGGTGAACGCCTTGTTGCGCAGATCGCCGAGCCGCGCCTGCGTGGTCGCGTCGAGCTTGCTGCGCGGATCGGTCGCCGCCGTCGGCATGAAGCGGAACGCGAGCGCGATCTTCCCCTTCACGTTCTTGCCCTGGTAGTCGTTGTTCTTCTTGCAGCAGTCGTCCTTGATGCCGTAGCCGACCGGTACGATCTGCCCCTCTACGGTGCCCGATCCGCTCGCGGCGATCGGCGTGAAGTCCTCGGCTGCGACGGGCTTGCCATCGATCGTCAGCGCCGTCTTTGCACCACGCGCGACCGCCGTCGTCACCTCGAACGGCTGTCGCCAACCACCCTCGATGCCCGGCTCGACGCCGATCGACGCGAGGTCCATCTCGATCCGCGCGAGCGACGCTTCGAGGCCCTTCGTGCCCACGCCGCGTCCCTCTTGCGCATCCGCCGCCAGGAACGCGATCCGCTCGCGCAGCCGGTTCGCGACATCGGTCTGCCCGTCGATGACTTTCGGCGGCGCGTCGACCCAGTCCACGAGGAACACGTTGGTGTCGTGATCGCCAGCTGGCGTGCCGGTCAGGCGGTACTTGCCGTCGACGACATCGCGACGATTGGACGAAAACGCGAGCGTCTTGCCGTCGGGCGAGAACATCGGGAAACCATCGAAGCCCGGGCTGAAGGTGATCTGCTCGAGCTGCGTTCCATCGATGTTGATCGCGAACAGATCGAACTCGCCGCTGCGCGGGTTCTTCCAGTTCGACGAGAACATGATGCGCTTGCCGTCGGGATAGAAGAACGGCGCGAACGCAGCGCCCGGCAGATACGTCACCTGTCGTGCATCGGTGCCGTCTGCATTCGCGACGTAGATGTCCATCTTCGTCGGCTTGACCAGGTTCTGCGCGAGCAGCGCCTTGTAGTCCTCGAGGTCCTTGCCGACGGGACGCGACGATCGCCACACGATCTTCGAGCAGTCCGCGCTGAAGAACGCACCGCCGTCATAGCCGGGCTGATCCGTCAGCTGCTTCAGGTTTCCGCCGTCGGCGTCCATGCGCCACAGCTCGAGGTCGCCCGATCGATCCGACGTGAACAGGATGCTGCCATCCTTCGCGCACACCGTGGCCTCGGCGTTGTAGCCCTTGGTGTTGGGCGTCAGGTTGACGAGGTTCGAGCCGTCGGCGTTCGCCTTGTAGATGTCGTACTCGAAGAGGCCCCACATATAGCCCTTCGAGTTGTCGGGTGGCGTCGGGCACTCCGGCGAGTGCTCGTGGGTCGAGCCGAAGACGATCTCGCTATCGCCCTTCAAGAAGTACGCGCACGTCGTGCGTCCCTTGCCCGTCGACACGAGCTTCGTCGATCCGGTCTTGGTATCGAGCACCTCGATCTGATCGCAGCCGTACGGCTTCTTGTTGGTCTGATAGATCAGCCGGTCGCCGCCGAACGCCCAGTACGCCTCGGCGTTGTCACCGCCGAACGTGAGCTGGCGGACGTTCTTGAAGTGAATCTCCTCCGGCACCGCCATGTCCTTCTGCGCGGGCGTGAGGTTCTCGGCCGGCATCGTGACCTGCGTCGGCGCCGGCTTCGGCGGACAGCAGGTCGCGAGCGCTAACAGCAACAGCGGCGCACCCTTCATGGCGCACAGAGTAACAGGGTATGGTGCAGCGTGCTCTCCGTCGCAGACGCAGCTCGCCGCGTGATCGAGCGCGTGCCGCGCCTCGCGTGCGAGCGCGTGCCTCTCGATGCGTCCGTCGGCCGCATCCTCGCCGACGACATCGTCGCATCGCGTGCGCTCCCCGGCTTCGACAACTCGGCGATGGACGGCTACGCACTTCGCGCGGCCGACACGCCCGGCGCACTGCCCGTCATCGGTGAAGTCGCCGCCGGTGCGCTGCGCACCGAGCCCGTGCCGCCACGCTCCTGCGTCCGCATCTTCACGGGCGCCCCGCTCCCCGCCGATCTCGACACCGTGGTGATGCAAGAGGACGTCACGCGCGACGGCAACCTCGTGACGTTCCCGTCCTCGCCGGTCGGCGACAACGTTCGCCGCGCGGGTGAAGACGTGGCGATCGGCGACGTCGTGCTCACCGCCGGCACGCGCATCACGCCGTGGCACACAGGCCTCCTCGCCGCGCTCGGCATCGCGCACGTTCCGGTCTCGCGCGCGCCGCGCGTCGCGATCATCGCCACCGGCGACGAGCTCGTCGACGTCGATGTCGTGCCCGGCCCGGGTCAGCTCGTCGCGTCCTCGTCACACGCGCTCGCCGCGCTGATTCGCGAATGCGGCGGCGAGCCACACGTGCTGGGCATCGCGCGCGATGACATCGACACGATCACGCAGATGATCGCGCACGCACTCGGCAGCCCGGCATCGAGCGTGAGCGCAGGCGCCGGGGCAGCAGCCGCATCGAGCGCAGCTGCGGCATCGAGCACGGGAGCAAGATCGAGCGCGGGTGCATTCGACGCGGTGATCACGACGGGCGGTGTCTCCGTCGGAGATCGCGATCACGTGCATGCCGCGCTCGCCGCCGCCGGCGTGACGCGCGAGCTCTACAAAGTCGCGATGAAGCCGGGCAAGCCATTCGCGTTCGGCACGAACGTGGGGCCCGTCCCGATTTCTCGCGCAACGGGTGCAACAGAGGGGGCCACGCCCCATTTCGGAGTCCCCGTGTTCGGCCTGCCGGGCAACCCGGTGTCCACCGTGGTCGCGTTCGAGCTGTTCGTGCGCCCCGCGCTCCTCGCGATGCAGCGCGCCGCGGTGATCGATCGCCCGCGCGCACGCGTGCACCTCGCGACCGCGTATCGCAAGCAAGCGGGACGTGCGCACTACCTGCGCGCCACCGTGACCCGCGAGCCGTCGGGAGCCGTGCCGAGCGCATCGTCGAGCGCATCGCCGAGCGCATCGCCGACTGCATCCGGTCGCTTGATCGCGCGACCGCACGCGAAGCAAGGCTCCGCGATGCTGTCCTCGCTCGTCGGCCCCAACGCGCTCGTCGAGATCCCTGCCGACGCGACGGAGATCGCTGAAGGCGCCCTCGTGACAGCGATCCTGCTCGAGGCCGTGTGAGGCGCGCCAACCTGCTCGACGCCGTGTAGGGCGGGCCATCCTGCTCGACACCGTGCGGCGCCACTCGTCACGCGATCGTTGCGCGATGCTCGCCTATGGCGCTTCACGCTGTATCGGCGACGTCGTCGACGCTGTATGAACGACTCGCCCGCCTATGACCGACGACACCGCGCCCGAGCCCCATCGCATCACTGCCACCGAAGCCGGCCGCGTCGACAAGGCCGTCGCACGCGAGTACCCGAACGCGGGCCGCACGCGCATCGCCGAGCTGTTCGACGAGGGCGCCGTTCGCGTGAAGGGCAAGAAGGCCAAGAAGGGCGACTTCGTCGAGGCCGGCGCGGTGATCGAGCTCGCGCGTCTCCCCGAGACGACGAGCGAGGCGCGCCCGCAGCCCGACGCGTCCTTCGTGCTGCGCCGCGCGGGCGAAGCACGCGCGGGGATCGCGACCGCCGAGGGCGAGCCGCGCGAGCTGGTCGTGCTGCTCGAGCGCGCCGACATCGTCGTCCTCGACAAGCCGGCTGGCATTCCGACGCAGCCGTTGCGCGCGGGCGAGCTCGGCACGATCGCGAACGCGCTGGCTCATCACTTCCCCGAGTGCGCCGCGCTCGGCGATGACCCGCGCGATGGCGGCCTCGTGCATCGCTTGGACATCGGCACGTCGGGCGTGCTCGTGGCGGCGCGCACCGCCGAGGCGTATCGCGCGCTGCGCGACGCGTTTGGCGACAAGCTCGTCGAGAAGTCGTACCTCGCGATCACCGAGGGGCGCCCCGTGTCGAGGGAGAGCGATGCTCCGCTCGCGCAGCGTGGGAAGAAGGTCGTGGTCGATCAGACCGATGGCCTCGCCGCGTTCACCGCGTTCTCGGTGGAGCGCACCGCACAGACCCTCGCGCTCGTTCGGTGCACGGCGCGGACGGGGCGCATGCATCAGGTGCGCGCACACCTGGCGCACCTGGCGGCGCCGATCCTCGGCGACACGCTGTACGGCGGAACCCCGCATGGAGACGGCTTTTTCCTCCACGCGGCGTCGATCGCGTTCGATCTCGGCGGCGAGCGCATCGAGGTGGTGAGCCCGCTTCCCGCGCGGTTCGAAGCAGCGCTCGCTGCCTGAGGTGGGTCTCATCGAACTCGGGAAACGGCCGAATCGATCGGCATGCCCGCCGCCAAGATCTGCTGCACCGTGTGTCGTCGATCGAACAACCCGTGGCGCAAGTTCTGCGGAGCATGCGGCACTGCGTTTCCGAACGCGTGCAAGTGCGGCTTCGTGAACACCGAGGACGACCGCTTCTGTGGTGGATGCGGTGGTCCGCTTCGCGCGACGTTCCGCCCGCAACCGCGCGCCAGCGAGAACATCACGATGAAGATCGCGATCGACGAGCTGATGCCCCCCGAGAAATAGGCACGCGTATAGTCCGGGCGTGTCGCTCACGTCGATCGCGCTTCGCCCGCACGTTCATCCGCGACGCGCTCTGTTCGCGCCCGATGGCTCGCGCTTCTCGATCGCCGACGATACGCGCCTCGTTCTCTACGATCGCGATGGCACGCAGATCACCGAGACCGCGCTGACCGACAAGCGCCCGTTCGTGTTCGGACTCTCGTGGTCGCCCGATGGTGTTCACATCGCGCTCGCCGAGAACGATGCGCTCCGGCTGCGCCGCGCGAGCGATCTGTCCATCGTCGCCGAGCGGACTCGCTTCGGGCGCGGACCGCTCGCGTTCGTGGGCTCGAGCCGCATCGCGCTCGCATCGTGGAGCGAGCTCTGCGTCGTCGAGGTCCCATCGCTCGCGACCCTCGGCTCGGTCACGCTCGAGAGAGACACGTACGAGTCGTTCGACATCACGCACGTCGTCGCCGATCCCAGCGGCACGTTCGTGGCCGGCGCCGATTACGGCGGCTACTCCGAGGACGAGTGGGGACACACCGCTGCGCGCGGCATTCCCAAGGTCACGATCGTCGACGCGGCCGCGCCGTCCGTGGAGGCGCACTCGCTGAGCCAGATGCAACCGGTCTCGGAGCTCGAGATCGATCCGTGGCGGAAGCGACTCGTCGTCGTGACGTACAAGGACGTCGTCGTCCGCGACTTCTCCACGGCGCAGGTCGCGGTGTGGACCGCGTACGCCAAGGCGTCGATCAAAGCGATCGCGGTGTGCGAGCGCTACGTCGTGACGATGCCCGACGCCATCAACAGCCGCATCGACCTCTCGCTCGACTTCTGGGATCCCGTCACCTACAAGCACCAACGCCGCGAGCGATTCCTCGCGGGCGCGGATCGCACGCCGCTCCTCTCGATGCGCCCGTGGTGGCTCTCGCCGAGCCCGGATGGCTCGCGCCTCGTGGTGCACGAGCCCGACGGCGTGCGCGTCCTCGCGATCGACTAACGGATCGCGATCGCGCCGAGCATCGCGAGAGCGACCATCGACGCGATGATCGCCTTCCACGGCACCACGATGCCCGGCAGCGAGCGCTTGCCTTGGTTCACCGCGGTCACGATCGCGTTCGCCTCGATCAGCGTGCGCTCCGGCACCATCACCTTGCACGCGCCGCCCTCGGCCTCGTCGGCGTTCGTCTCCACGACGATCGCTTCGATGCCCTCCGCGCGGAACGCCTTCTGCCACTGCGCCGCACGCCGCGCGTTGCACACGATCAAGCCGCGGTGATGCTTCGGCGGCATCTCACGCCGGGCGCGCGAGGTCGCACGCTTCGAGGAGGCACAGCATGCGGCCGGCCTTGAGGCGGTCCGTGCGATCGGGCTGCGACTCGACGATGTCCGCGTTGGACTTCTTGCCGTCCAGCGTCTCGCAGAGCTGCACGAGCCCCTTCACCTCGAAGCGCTCGGGGCCCACGCGCCGCGTGCGCGATGCGCGCAGCTTCATCGAGCCGTGCTTGGCGATCCAGCTCTCGATGTGATCGTCGGACAGCGCCATCGCACCCGCGCCAAGGATCTCGAACGCGTTGAAGTCGAGCGGGAACGCCTCGCGCGGGTTCTCGCGCCCCGCGTACCAACCGAAGCTGCCTTTGTTCCACGTGCAGACATCGATGATCTTCGAGCGCACCTGACGCGTGAGGTGGCGGAACACCTCGAGCGGCTTGAGGAGGCCCAAGCCGACGAGCGTGTCGCCGAGCTTGCCGCCGTAGTGCGGCATCATCGCGAGCGCCATCGCGAGCTCGCCGTCGGAGAGCACGCCCTTGCTCACGAGGTAGTTGCCGAACAGCTCGCTCGCCACGTTCGATGACACGTACTCGGGCTGTCCGTCGCGAACGTAGATCTCTTTCTTGATGCCGCCGACGGCGACGACGAGCAATCCCGTAGCGCGCGCCGTCATCAGCCGGAACAACACGCGAAGCGGCGACGTGATGTGGAACTCGCCCGCGTCGTCCGGCGGCTCGGGAATATCGGCGAGCGCGGGCGGTGTTGGCGGCCGCTTGCGTGCGAGCTCCTCGGGCGGCGGCAGCTTGATGTTCGAGCGCGACTGCACCGCGGGATCCTCGGTGAGGTCGTCGAACGCACGCATCTGCGAGTCTTCGAGGCGCTCCGAATCGTCGGAGAGATCGACATCGATCGCTCCGTCGTCGGGCAGCGTGATCGCCTCGACCGCCGCGCTGATCGTGTCAGCGATCGGCACTTCCACGACCGCGGGCTCGAGGTCGAGCTTGATCTCGATCGCGTGCCTGGGCGAGCTTCCCGTCGCGGTGCGCGGGGGAGCAGCCGGCGGCGTGACCGGCGGAACTTGCACCGCTGGTGGCTTTTGCTGAGGTCGACCCGCCACCGTCTCGGCGCGCTTGGAGACCTGCGGCGTCGCCGATGCGGCGGCGAGATCACTGACGGAGACCGGACGCTGCTTGGGCTCGTCGGGCTCGTAGCTCATCTGGATCACCGGCATCGAGGGCCCATCCTCGACGATAATCATCGGTGCTGCGTCTTCGCTGGGTGCGCGGCCGACGAGGACATCCTCGGCCGCCTGCGCGGGTGCAGCGGTGGTGGTCTTCTGCCGTCGCTCGACGACCGCCGCGTGCAGCTCTCTCACCACGTCGGCGACGTGCTTGGGTTGCATGCGATGGCGATGCTCGAACAACCACTCGGCGATCGCGTCGCGAAACTGCGCAGCGCTCTGGTAACGCTCGTCCACGGGCTTCTTCAGCGACTTGCGAACGATCTCCGACAGTGACGGATCGATGTCCGCGCCGTACTTGTCGTAGCGCTGCAGCTTCGCATCGCGAACCATCAGCAGCACGTCGAGCTCGTTCGCCGCCGCGAACAAACGCCGGCCGGTGAGCAGCTCGGCGAGCACGACACCGACGGAGAACACGTCGCTGCGTGCGTCGAGCGGCTGCTCGATCACCTGCTCGGGCGACATGTATCCGTACTTGCCCTTGAGCGTCCCCGTCTTGCTCTTGTGAGCGCGATCCGGATCCTTGGCGCGCGCGATGCCGAAGTCGACGAGCTTCACGTCGCCGCGAACGCTGAGCAGCACGTTGGACGGCGAGATGTCGCGATGGACGATGCCCATCGCCGATCCGTCCTCGCTCTTCAGGTTGTGCGCGTAGTCGAGCGCGTCGAGCGTCTCGTGCGCGATCCACGCGGCGAGCTGCGGATCCACACGGCGCCGCCGCGACGCGAACTCGCGAAGCAGCGCGAGCACGTCGATGCCATCGACGTACTCCATCGCGATGAACAGACACTCGTCGACTTTTCCGAGCTCGAACGTCTGCGCGATCTTGGGGTGAACGAGGCGCGCGGTCAGCTTCGCCTCGTCGATGAACATCGCGTTGTAGGTCTCGTCGGCGACGAGGTGCGGCAACAGCCGCTTGATCACGACCTTCTTCTGGAAGCCGTGCTCTCCGGGCGCCGTGGCGATGAACAGCTCCGCCATGCCACCAACGGCAAGGCGTTCGACGAGCTGATACCGGCCGAAGCCGATCGGAAAGTCGCCCACGAGGACGCGATCGTATCACAGGCCTTTGAAACGCCTGCCATTCGTCGGGCTGCGACCTCGGCTCTCGGTCGGGTAGCGACTAGCTACGCCGCATCAATAAGTGGCCGCCGCGTTCGACCGCGTGGGCCACGGCGCTGTCCAGACGATCGAAGTGCTGAAACGCGAGGCCCGCCTCCGAAGTCATCGCAGCTGCACGGTCTCGCAGTGCGCGACGCCCGCGACACATGAGGACCTGGAGCGCGCTGCCCTCGGCTTGCTCCAAGAACCCTTTGTAGCCCGCGTCGAAGTTGTGCTCGGCGCTCTCGGCGAGGCCGTTGATGTCGACCACCAAGCACGGCGCTCCCGTCCCCACCGCGAGCATCCACGCGCGTGAGAGCAACCCATCGATGACGCCCGCGTTGGGCGCACCGACCAGGAACACCGCGGGAACTTTCGGGAGCAGCTCTACGACAGGCGTTCCTACCTCGAGCTGATCGTTCACCCGCTCGCGCAGGCTCTGGAGCCCCGACGCGGCGAAGGTGTCGAGCGCCACGACCGTCAGCCACTCGAACAAGCGAGTCAGCGCCGCGGCATCCTCGGTGGAGACCATTCCGCCGACCACATCGCGTAGCTCGAGGAGGAGCGCCGCGATATCGAACCCGGTCGCGCCCTCACTCGCGAACTGCGCGCCGAGGAACGCCGCGGAGCGCTCGAGCTCGCGGGTCGCATCGCTGCCGGGCCGCAGCTCGGAGCTCGTCTTGGCCGCCACGACGAGCGCCTCGACGAGGTTCGACACCTGTGACGTGTACGTGGCCGCTTTGGTGCCGCGGCGAAACCGCAGCGACGACCGCTCGAACCGAACGATCCACGCCGCGAGGATCTCGCTCGCCCTCTCGCGGATGACATCCACGAGTGATTGTCCCTCGCTCACAAAGCCGATCGTAGCAAGCGAGGGGGCAAGTCGCCATGATACGGTGGTCGTGCCGTGAAGCTGTCATCGGTGGCGAGGAGCGACGTCGGACGGAAGCGTCAGATCAACGAAGACGCCTTCTTCCGTGACGACGAGCGCGGCTTCTATGTCGTCGCCGATGGCGTCGGCGGCCACAACAAGGGCGAGATCGCCAGTCGCGAGGCCGTCGAGCAGCTGACCATGTGGATCTACGGCGCATCTCGCGATCTCGACCGCCTCGTCGAGCGCGTGGTCGCTGGCGATGCGGAGTGCGTGTGGGAGATCCGCCGACTCTTGGAGTCCGGCGTGAAGAACGCCTGCTACATGGTGTTCGGCATGGCCGAGCTGGATCCCGAGAAGAAGGGCATGTCCACCACGCTGTCCGCCATGCTCGTCCGCGCGAACCTCGCGTTCGCGGTGCACGTCGGCGACTCGCGCGTGTATCGCGTGCGCGGCAACAACGTGCTGCAGCTGACCGAGGACCACACGCTCATCAACTACAAGGTCAAGCACGGCATGATGACCAAGGCCGAAGCAGAGAAGGCCGCGGGCAAGAACGTCATCACGCGCGCCGTGGGCCACAAAGACTACGTGCAGGTCGACACCGCGGACATCGATGTCGCGAGCGGCGATCGCTTTCTTCTCTGCAGCGACGGGCTGCACGGCTACTTCACGAGCGACAAAGAGGTCGCCGATCTGTGCGAGGACGGTCCGCTCGACGAGTGCGCCGAAGCTGCGATCTCGCTCGCCAACCAGCGCGGCGGCAAAGACAACATCACCGCTGTCGTGATCGAAGCGCTGTAATCGCTGCTAGGCTGCGCGCGTGGTCGCGTTTCCGAGTGAGTGGGTTCAGCAGTTCGGGTATCACGTCGTCACTGCATATCCGCGCGAGATGGGCGCGCGGTTCCGGTACTACGAGCGAATACGTCCCTGCCCGACATTCCACCAGCTCGTCGATCGCGTGCTCGATCAGGATCCCGCGTTTCGCGTGCATCAGCTCGGGACGATCGCGCGCATCGTCACCAACGAGGGTGAGTACGGTGCGTGGGTGCGCATCGACGGCATTCGCGACGGCGTGCGCGCCGTCCGCTTCGTCGGCGCCGTGTTCACCGAGGAGTTCGCCACGCTGCTCGATTGCGTTGGACTGCGCGCCCGCCACTTCGCGGAGCTGCAGGCGCGCTCGCGTGCGCTGATCACCTCCGAGCAGCTGCACCTCGGCCCACGGCCTCGCCGCTTCTATTACGAGCCGCCTCGCGGTTGGCAGGCACTCGTGTCCGGACCTACCGCGAACTGGTATCCGCCGGACTTTCCGAACAACCTGTCCACGATCGCGGTGCCGCCCGCCGAGCGAGGATCGGTGCCGCACGATACAGAGCGGCTCGCGGCCGGACTGTCGGTCGAGAGCTCGACGCGAAGCGAGCTCGTGGCCAATGGCCGAGTAGGCAGCTTGTTGCGTATCCACGGCACGCGAGAAGGACGCGCCGAGCCCATCTTCCGCGAGCTCGCGACGTTCGTCGTCGACGACATCACGTACCGCATGCATCTCGAAACCACGATGGCGCTCCGCATCGCCGAGCTGCGTGAAACGTTCGTCGCGATGGCGTCGTCCTTCCGTCCGCTTCCCTCGACCGAAGAGAGGCGAACCGGCGAAGCGTTCGCGACTCCCACCAACTTCTTCGACCACTGGGTGAGCTGATGCGTCTCTCGCTTCGATTCCCGCCGTCCTGGGTTCTAAAGTACGCGCCCGACGAGAAGGTCGCCGCGATCCTGCCCGGCGAGCGCCTTCCGCAAGCGGTGATCACGTACGGTCCGATGCAGCTCGTTCCCGACGAGCCGCGTCCGTGGCAAGCGCAGACGCTGCACTCGGATCTTCCTCCCGACAGCAAGGTCGTCGTGGGCCGCACCGTCGAGGTCACCACCAGCACGGGGTGGCCTCTGCGAATCATCGAGGCGGAGGTCCGCAAGACCACCACCGAGGTGATCGAGGTTCGCTTGTGTGGCTTCTACTCGTTCCTCGAGCACACCGCTGTGGTGATCGTTCGCACGGAGAATCGCGCGCGCATGGAGGCGCTCGGCGACATGCTGCTCGACATCCTCGGCTCGGGGCGTCCGGACTGGAGCGGCGACGAAGCGACGTGCCTCGCCGATCTCTGGGGCTCGCCCCCGGACGCCGCGACGGCGTGGACCGGCGGCGAGCAGCCAGCGATGGATCACCTGCGCCAAGGCTCGCAGCTCTTGCACGACGGAGACACCACCGATGCGCTCGCCGAGCTCGACCGCGCACTCGAGCTCGATCCGTCGCTCGCACACGCGAGCTTCTTGCGCGGCGTCGCGCTCGGTACGCTCGCTGATCACGCGGGCGCGATCGATGCGTGGACGCGCTCTTTGGAGCTCGCGCCCGATCGTGTGGACACGCTCTACAACCGCGGCCAGGCGCGCTATCGCACGAAGGACTTCGCCGGCGCGCTCGAAGACTTCCAACGCACGGTGGAGCTCGCTCCGCAGGACGTCATGGTCCAGCGCAAGGTGATCCAGTGCCTGTACGCGTTGCAGCGATTCTCCGAGGGAGAGGCCGCGCGCGCGGCGTTCCGCGAGACGTGGGCCGCGAGCACCGATCCGAACGTGCGGCGCATTCACGAGTACGTCTTCGATCAGGTCGCGGGCCCGACCTTCACGATGTTCGTGAGCGAGACGCTGCGTCCCCGCATCCCGAGCATGCCGACGTTGCTCGTGATGTCCGCTGTCGACGTTCGTGACGATCAGGACGTCGCGCTGCCAGCGTCGGTCTTGATCGAGACGAGCCAGCAAGCGCGTGCCGCCGGTACACCGTTCGTCGTTTGTGTGCGCGACGCTACGAAGACTCGCGTGGTGTCGACGCTGAAACAGCTTCCACCGTACGTGGAGCTGAAAGAGACCGCGCTCACGCTGCTCCAGGACGCGCTGAAGCCGTCCTAGCGAGGTGCCACACAACGCGGCAGGCAGAATCGCGACTGTCGTGCGTACAATCGCTACCAACGCGTGAAGGGAGGCGGGAACGAATGAGCCGCTTTTTGGGACGGGATCCTCGAGAATCCACTGAACGTATTCGATCCGGCCAGCTACTCGCCGGTGGATCCGGAAGCAGGCAGTCAGGGTGCGTCGCGCGATAACCCGCTCGCGCCGCTGCACCCGGCCATCCAGGGGATCGCCGATTTCGCGAACGGCGTCTCGCAAGAGGGCCTCGGTGGCCTCCTCGACTACACGGGCATGATGGATCGCCAGAACGCGCAGCGAGAGCTCGCGTCGCGCTTCAACGTCGTCCCCGATGGCACCGCCGGCATTCGATCGCAGAACCAGGTCTCCGAGGAGCAGTTCCGCGACATCGCGCGAACGTACAGCGACATCCGCCTCGATCGCACCGACATCCACACGGATACGAGCGCACTCTCGGCGCCGGACGCAGCGCAGTACCGCACCGACCTCATGTCCAACTTCGCCGATCAACTACAGACCGAGAGCGGTCGCGAGCTGATCGATGCTCTCGCTCACAACACACGCACCGACGCGGGTGGCGTCGAGCGGCATCACACCACCACGTTCGTGCCCTACCTGGATGCGTCGGGCGCTCCGATTACGAACGACGCGAACGAGCAGCCGATGAACCCGGACGGCACGCCCGCATCACTCACCGATCCGCGTCTCGGTCGTGATGCGTCGGGTAACGCGGGCGCGGGTCTCGACGCGCGGGTCAACTTCAACCCCGGCATCGGCAACGTCGCGCCTGTGCCTGGGGTCGCCGAATGGCGTAACGACGTCGCGATGTATCACGAGATGGTGCACGCCTATACCGACACTCGCGGCATCAGCGACCTCGGCAACGTGCAGGTCGGCGATGCTCCCGCAACGGGCCCCGCACACACCGTCGCGCAACAGCAGGGCGTGGACTCCGACGCGGCCAACGGCGTCGCACGCGCGGAACATCAGGCATCCGGACTCGGCCTCTACGCGAACGAGAGGATCAGCGAGAATCGGTATCGGCAGGAGCGTCAGGAGATCGGCTGGGGTGACGGGACGGGTGTCCTGCCTGGTGATCCCTCGATGGGACGACGCGATCAGTACGCCGGCTACAACAACGTTCCCGGCACGGAGACTTCTCCATGGCAACTCCTCTTCCCGTTCTTGCCCTGAGCCTCGCGACGCTCTCGCTCGGCGCGGCGTGTTCGAAGTCCGAAACTCCCGCGCAAGCAGAGGCTCCGTCGTCGACACCACCGGCACCCGCTGTCACTCCTACCCCCGAGCCCTCCTCGATGAACACCGACAATCTCCAGCTCACGTGGTCTGCCTCTCCCTCCGGCACGACCCTGTCGGTCTCCTACACGGTCGAGAACAAGGGAAGCACGCCGGTGTTCGTCGCGAGCAAGCTGCTCGAGGGTGGAGCGGAGGTCGATCGTCTCGTGGTGATGAACGGACCGGACGCGATTCGACTCGTGCGCGGGCTCGTCATGCCGGACGGCGCACGCGTGCTCACCGTCCCGTTGCCGATCTTCACGCAGCTCGCCGCGGGCCAATCACTCGATGCGACGATCGATCTCCCGCTGCCGCTCGTGGGCTGGCACAACGCGGGGCCGGTGACACCGCTGCGCCCCGCGAAGCACATCATGCTCGAGGTGGCCGTCGCTGAATCGGAGAAGGGGCCGCCGAAGTGGCTCGTGGGCGCGCCGCTGCCCGCGCCTTAGTCGAGGCTCAAGTACGACTGCAATCCGAGCGACACGATCACGCCGTCTGACGTGGCGACTCGATGCACGGTTCCGACCGCGCCGATCTCGAGGCCCCAGACCAGGCCCTTGAAGCGCACGATGTCAACGCCGACGGCGACGTTGAGGTTCAAGCCTCGGCGCTGGTAATCGATCCTCACCGGATCGCTCGGCTGCTCGGGATCTGCGCATTGCTTGCAGCGATACCCGCCGAATCCAACGGTCGTGCGCGCGTGTATGGCGCCGTTGTTCGGCCACCACTGCGTGCCGAGTCCGATCGACGTGGAGTCGTTGATGTACAGCTTGTCCATCACCTCGTGACCCTGCCCGTTCGCGGTCATCGAGAGCAGCATCACCCAGTTGGGCCGCATCACCGCGCCGAGCATCAGCGTCGCGCCCGCGCCCGTTCCGGTTCCACCACCGATCGTGATCGACGGCCCGAGGCCTCCGTGAAGAAAGAACCCGCGACGAGTCTCGCGAGGATCTAGGTTCGCTTCGTAGCCCGAGCGATCGGTGTTCTCGTCCGTCGGCGTTTGGACGGGCGTCTCGTGCACCGGCGCATCGACGACAACACCTGGATTCGGCTGGGCGAATGCGAGCGCCGGCACACACGCACCGATCGCGACGAACGCCTTCATCCGCATCCACGACGGAAACTAGCATATGCTCTACGGGGTCGATGCTCGGCGAGGTGCTCGGCAACTATCGTGTCGTCGAGCCGCTCGATTCGGGTGGCATGGGGAGCGTGTATCGTGCGGAGCACACGCATCTCGGCAAGCTCGCGGCGATCAAGCTGCTCCATCGCGAGCTGACCACGAACGACGAGATCGTGAAGCGCTTCTTCAACGAAGCAAAGGCCGCGACCGCGATCCGCCACCCCGGCATCATCGAGGTCTACGACTTCGGCTACACGCGCGATGGCCAGGCGTACTTCGTCATGGAGCTGCTCGACGGCGAGCCGCTCGGAAAGCGGATCGAGTCGCAAGGCCGGCTCAGCGAGGTCGACGCCGCGCGCATCGCCAAGGGCATCGCCAACGTACTCAAGGCGGCGCACGCGAAGGGCATCGTTCATCGCGATCTCAAGCCCGACAACATCTTCTTGATCCCCGATGACGAAGGCGATCGCATCAAGGTGCTCGACTTCGGCGTCGCCAAGCTCGCCGACGTGTTCCCGGCCGAGACGCGCCACACGCAGACCGGCGCGCTCATGGGCACGCCGCTGTACATGGCACCCGAGCAAGCGCGCAGCGCGGCGGCCATCGATCACCGCGCAGATCTCTACTCGCTCGGCTGCATCCTCTACGAGCTGCTCACCGGTGTGCCGCCGTTCAACGCCGAGGGCGCGGGCGAGATCATCGCGCTGCAGATGTTCTCGCCGCCGCAGCCGCTGCGCGATCGATTGGCGAGCGTGTCGCCCGAGCTCGACGCGATCGTGATGAAGCTCCTCGAGAAGGAGCCGCAGGATCGCTTCGAGCAGGCAGCCGACGTCGTCGCCGCGCTCGCCGAGGTCGCACCGCGGCTCGCGGGTCGGCTCTCCGCGGAGGTTCCCAACGCCGGCCTCTCGTCGCCGCGCTTCACGTACACGCCCGGCTCGAAGCAGGTCACGGTTCCGTCGCGTCCACTCGACGGCACGCTCGCCGACGAGCGCCCGACGATGATCACGCCGGCAAAGAAGTCGTCGATGCCGCTCGTCGCTGGCATCGTCACCGTCGCGCTCGCCGGAGGCGCGGCGATCTTCGCGTTCGCGCGATCGAGCGATGATGCACCGAGCACCGCGACCGACGCCGCGCCCGCCGTCGTCGAGCCGACGACGCCAGCGGTGCCCGAGAAGAAGCCGGAGCCGGCGGCGAAGCCACCGGTGCAGACGACCGAGAAGCCGGCCGTCGATCAGAAGCCGACGACGTCGCCGGACGAGATCATCGCGACGCCGACGACGCCCGAGAAGAAGCCCAAGGGTCAGCCCAAGAAGCAGTGCGCGAAGCCCGAGGTCGCGGGCGGTGCACCGGTAACCTCGCCGGGGAATATCGAGCCGAAGTCGCCCGACATGACGCCCACGACCTCGACGACCGACGTTCGCACTCCGATCACGCAGAAGCCTCTCGAGACCTCGATCGACGACGAAAAGAAGACGCCGTGACTCGCCTATCGCTCCTTCTCTGCGCGGTGCTCGGCCCCGCGATCGCTCACGCACAAGACGCACCGCCGCCGGACGCGCTCGACGGAACCGCTCCGCTCGCGAAGCTCAAAGACGAGAAGCAACTCGCCGAAGCGCTCGCGCAGATCACGTCGGATCCATCGATCCCCGTGAACGATCCCGAGGTGAAGGCGCTCGCGCAGGCGCTGATGACCGAGGGCGTGAAGCAGCTCCTCGAGAAGCAGTTCGACCAAGCGCTCGCGAACTTCCTCGAGGCGTACAACAAGTATCCGAGCCCCAAGATCCTCCTGAACGTCGCCGGCACGCTGTCCGATATGGGGCGCACTGCCGACGCGGCGAACACGTATCAGCGCTACTTGCAGGATCCCGCGACGGGCCCCGAGCGCGTCGCCGAGGTGAAACAGATCCTGAACACGCTCGATGCGGAGCTGACGATCCTCACGGTGAAGGTCACGCCGCGCGGCTCGCAGATCTCCATCGACGGTGGACCGTTCATCCCCGTCGGTGTCTCGCTGCTGACGCGCGTGCGCCCAGGCATCCACCTCGTGCGCATTCGCAACGGCGACGCGATGGCCGAACGATCGGTGAACGGCTTCGAGGGCGAGAACAAAGAGGTCACCATGGTGATCGCCGAGCCCGCGGCGCCACCGGTGACGACTCCGACGACGCCGGAGCCCACGCCTCCCGACGAGGTCTCGCCGTGGCTCACGAACGGCACGCTGTACGGCGGCGATACGAGCTCCAACCAACGCACCACGCGCACCACCTTCGGCGGTGATGACGTCGACGCGGTGATCCCCGACTACGAGCTCACCGAGACCGGACAGATCCGGATCAAGGCTCCCGAGAAGGAGACCATCTCGTCGGGCCTCATCGCCGTGATGCGCATCGACGGCGAGGGCCGCGGCTTCGCGGGAGGCTTCGGCATCGCGATCTCGCGCGGTCGCTTCGAGGCGGAGATCATGGCGCTGCGCTCCGAGCTGAACGGCGGGTACATCGGACTTCGCTATCGCTTGCTGACCGGCTTCTTCCGTCCGTACGTCGCGGCAGGTGTACCGGGCTTCGTGTTCACGCCGCCGATGGACTCGTCGAGTCAGCTCGCCGTCGGTGTGCGCGGTGCGGGTGGTGTGGAGCTCAAGATCAACGGTCACCTCAGCATCCAGGCTGACATCGGCTACGAGCACTTCTTCGTCGACGAAGAAGAGACGCTGTTCGACGCGAACGTCCTCGTACCTACCCTCGGGGTGATCGGACGGTTGTGAAGCACGCGCGGACGATCGCTGCCGGCATCGTCGCCGCAGCCGTCGGGGTCGCGTTCGCGGCCGTGCCGGATCCTCCGAAGCTGCGCGCGAATCCCGACGTACGCGTGATCCACGTCGCGGGGCCGGGCATGGCAACCGGCACGATCACGCTCGCGAACCAGATCGCGGATCCCGTGACCATCATGTCGATCACGCGTGACCCGTCGTGTGATGACGAGGTGACGTTCACGCTGCCGCTGCCGGCGACGATTCCCGGCAATGGCTCGCTGCCGATCAACATCCACTGCGCGCCGACGATCACGTCGGGGCTGCGGCGCTGCATGTTCCACGCGAACCCAGCGCTCGGCGCCGTGCTCGCCGACTTCGAGGCGGTGTGCGAAGGCGGAACGCAAGCGACGATCAGCGCCGCGCCCGATGACCTCGACTTCGGCGACGTCGTGATCGGCAGCAGCGCGAGTACGACGGTGATGATCACCAACGACGCCGCCACGCAGATCTCGAGGCTCTCGCTTCACACGACGGATCTCGAGAGCACGTTCGAGATCGCTGCGCCGTGCAATCCCGACGCGCGCCAGTGCGATGCATCGATCGCCACGATCGAGAGTGGCTCCTCCACACCGATCACCGTGCTGTGCCGGCCCAAGCGCGCGGGTGCTCACACGGCAGAGCTTCACGTCGCGACGAGCACTGGCCAGTATCTCTCGCCGCCGATCACGCTCGCGTGCAACGGCACGACGCCGGCGACGCCCGTGCTCGCACTCACCGGCGGACCCGTGAATGCGGGCCGCGTCGACGTGATCACGGGGACGGCGTCGCCGATGCCGCTGCGCCTGCGCAACGCCGGCGTCGGCATGTTGCAGATCACGAGCGTGCAGATCTTCGACAGCGGCAACGGCGCCGCGGCGGACTGGTCGTACACCGCCTCGGGCGAGTGCAGTGGAACCGTCCCACCGGTGTGCGAGGTCGCGCCCGACGAGGTGCTGGCGCTGCGCCTCGAGTTCGATCCGAGCGCGATCGGAGCGCGCGACGCGACGCTCGTCATCGAGTACTTCGATACCGCGACGCGCTCGCGATCCATCCCGCTCGAAGGTGACGGACTCGGCGCAACGTTCGCGCTCGTGGGCGGTCCCAAGGCGCTCGACTTCGGCACGGTGCCGATCAACATCACGTCCGACCTACCGCTCCAGCTCGTGAACCAGGGCAATCGCTCGCTGCTCGCGACGTTCCCGACGGTGCCCTCGCCGTTCTCGCTCGTGCCGGCGGCGTCGATCAATCTCGCGCCCGGAACGCCAGGGACCATCGTCGCGTCGTGTCGCCCCACAGCGATCGGCTCCGCGAGCACCACGATCGTCGCGACGGCGCCGGACACGTTCATGTCGGGCTCGGGCACGATCGAGATCCCCGCGACGTGCGAGGGCACCACGAGCACGCTGTTCGGCGCGCCGTCGAGCTTGATGCTCGGCGAGGTGCGCGTCTCCCAGGACGCGCGAACGGTCCCCGTGCAGGTCCTCGTGTCGTCGGGCGCCCAGCTGCTGATCGTCTCGGCGAGCCTCGCGAATCCATCTCCGTTTCTCGACGTCCAAGCCAGCTTGCCGATGATGACGCCTGCCACGGTACAGCTCGAGATCACGCCGAACGCCGAGGGCGCTCTGAACAACGAGCTCGTGCTCGTCGCGTCGAGCGGTGCCACGGTGCGCATCCCGATCTCGGGAATGATCGCCACCGCGGAGTACCAAGAGCCGCTTCCGCGATCGCTCGGCACGTTCTGCGTGAGTCAGCCCACCACGGGTGACTCGCTCGCGTTCCGCTCGACGGGGACCGCCACGATCCAGCTGGAAGCGCCCGAGATGGCGCTCGGCGCGATGTCGCCGTTCGATATCGAGCCGCAGAACCCGCCGTCGTATCCGGTGCTGCTCTCGCAGTCGCGAACCGCCTCCGTGCTGGTCACGCCGCGGCGGCAAGGCGCTGCCGGCGTGCAGCAGGACGACGTCGTGTGGACCACCGATGTCGACGGAGAAGAGGTGGCGCGCACGACGATCAGCGCGCGCTTCGTCGACGACGGTGGCGCGGTCGCACCCGATGCACTCTCGTTCGGTCCCGGCACGATTCACCTCGAGCAGGAC
Organism: Pseudomonadota bacterium; assembly: GCA_023428295.1. Classification (GTDB taxonomy): domain Bacteria; phylum Myxococcota_A; class Polyangia; order Haliangiales; family Haliangiaceae; genus JABFXX01. Next base: position 14,279 of record JAEYYV010000013.1, on the reverse strand, counting down.
AACGCGCAGAAGGTCACGCTGCAGAACTGCGACACGCAGACGATCGTATTCGCGGATCCGTCGGTGCCGCCGCCGTTCCGCCTGGACAGCGCGAACTTCCCGCGCATGCTCGCTCCGAACGAGAGCGCGACGTTCACGATCGGCTTTCACCCCACGCGCGTCGGATTCTTCGAGGAGACGCTGACCATCCTGTCGAGCCAGCTCGACGAGCCGCTCACCGTGAAGCTGACGGGCGAAGGTGCACGACCGACGCTGCCGCCGGATGCGGGCCTGAACCCACCGGCGATCGAGGACCAGAGCTTCTACGGTTGCGCGGGTTGCTCCGCGCGCGGGTCCGGCGGTGGTCTCGTCGTGATCGCGTTTGCGGCGATGTTGCGGCGCAGGAGGCGGGCATGAATCGCAAGCGAGCGCGCTTCGTCGCGTTCAGTGTCGTCGTCGCGACGGTGGTGATCGCGACGCTCGCATGGGGCGCCTACACGACGACGAGCAACCCCGCCGACGCGGACAACGTTCCGATCGGACAGTCCGCGCGCGCCGTGGTCTCGATCCGCAACACGGGCGCCACGTCGCGCACCATCACCGGCATCACCAAGAGCAACCCGATCTCCACATCGTGCGTGAGCTCGATCGTGGCGACCACGCTGAGCGGCGCGCAGTTCCCGATCACGCTCGGGCCAAACATGCAGCTCCAGCTCCTCGTGCAGGGTCAGTTCACGGGGCCCGAGCTCTCGCTCGGTCCGCCGAGCTGTACGTTCGACATCGCAGACATGTCCGGACTTCCCGTCGAGAAGTTCACGGTCACGTTCGCCAACTCCGGCGGCAGCGCGTGGGAGCTCCAACCGAAGACGATGAACTTCGGTACGCAGAGCGGCTTCGAAGTGCAGACCGCGCTCGTGCTCAATCACTCGCTGTCGGGCTCCGCGTACACGACGGCGATGATCACGGATCCGTCGGGCAGCTTCACGTTCCAGAGCCCGTGCATGGGAACGCAGTCGTGCACCGGCACCACGATCGCGAGCGGCGGCTTCCAGCAGCTGCAGATCAAGTGCGATCCCACGATGGACGGCACGCGAACGGCGCTGCTCGGCATCTACGGCGGCACCACGTACGGCGGCAGCGGCGCGCTGCTGTCGAGCACGATGCTCGTGTGCAATGGCATCGGCGGCGGCAGCGGCAGCGCGCAGATCCAGGTGCCGATGATGGTCGACATCACCGGGCCCCAAGGACTTCCGACGATGGTCGGCGTGCCCGTCACGCACATCACCAACCTGCCCTGGCGCATGACGAGCGCGAACATCAACAACGATCCGAGCAACGCGTTCTCGTTCGTCGGCTGCGGCGCGGCGCACAGCTGCGCGTTCACGGCGCCCGATCGCGCGTTGCCGAGCAATCTCGATGTCGTGTGCTCTCCCGGGGCCTCGCCCGTCACGGCCACGCTCGTCGTGCAGGGCGAAGGCGGCGCCCACGACTTCGACACGGCCGCGCTCCGCTGCTCGACGGGCAGCGGCGGCCCGATGCTGATCGCGTCGCCTAGTCCGATCATCGCGGGCTCGTACTCCGTCGGCGTGTCATCGGGACCGTTCCCGCTGCAGCTCACCAACGCGGGAAGCGACTCGCTGTCTGCGACGATCGTCCCGCCTCCGAGCGGCGAGTGGTCGGTGAGCGGATGCGTGTCCTCCGCGTGCACGCTCAGCGGCGCGGGCTCGTCGACAACGGTGAACGTCACGTTCACGCCGGAGGCGTTCGGTGATCGCAGCTCGAACCTCGTGATCACCAACACCGGCATGCCCAGCCCCGTGAACGTCGGCCTCGTCGGCAGCGGAAGCGGCGTCACGCTCGCCGTCACCGCGCCTCCTCCGCCGACGTACACGATCGATTTCGGCACCATTCCTAAGGGCTCCACGCCGCAGCGTCCGCTCACGATGCTCGCGACCGGCAACATCCCCGCGAGCGTCACGGTCAACCCGCCGACACTGCCGTTCTCCGTCGCGACAAGCTCGTTCAACCTGAACCCCGGAGTCCCCGGCGGGACCGCCATCGGATGCTCGAGCGCTACACCTGGAGGTCCGTTCACACAGACGATCTCCTTCGCGTCGAACGCATACGAGATGGACACCATGTCGATCACCGCGCGCTGCGAGATCGCCGACACGGAGCTCGAGGTCTCGCCTACACCGTTCGACTTCGGCGAAGTGCGCGTCGGCTCGCCCGCCGCAGAGCTCGCGTTCACGCTGCGCAACCCGTCGCCGACCACGCCGCTCGTGATCCACTCGATGCGTCTGTCGAGCTCGGGCGGAGGTCTCACGCTCGACGTGCCGATCACCACGAACACCACGCTCGCGCCCGGCGAGATCCGCGACGCACGCCTCGTGCTCGACGCGACGACCGAGATCGATCTCGTAGGCCGCTCGCTGCTGATCTCCGTCGACGTGTCGATGCTGAGCTTCCCGATCACCGGCAAGGTCGTGCGGCCCTCCGTGCGCGTCGTTCCCGAGGAGCTCGACATGGGGACCGCGTGCGTGGATTCGCAGGTCGTCGGTGAAGTCCTGATGATCAACGACGGCACCGCGACGCTCGCCATGGAGCAGCCGACGATGACCAACGCGTTCGCCGCGCTGTTCCAGGATCCGCCGAGCTATCCCGCGCCGCTGCCGCCTGGCCGCACCGCGATGCTCGGGGTCACGCCATCGGCCTCCACGTCGGGCCTGCTCGAGGGCTCGCTGAGCTGGTCGGTCGATGCGCCGGGCTCGCCGTTCCAGATTCCCGTCACGCTCGAGTACATCGCCGACGGCGCCGCGGTCTCGCCGCGCAGCGTGCCGTTCGGCGTGGTCCCGGTCGAGACGCGCTCCGGGCGCAAGACGATCAAGCTCGAGAACTGCGGAACCACGCCGGTCACGCTCGAGCTCGGTGGCGTCACGTCGCGCACCGGTGGCCTGCGCGCGTGGGACGTGCAGCCAGCGAACGGCACGATCGTGTTGCCGCCCGACGGCGTGCAGATGATCGGCGTGGAGTTCGCGCCGCTCCGTCGCGGGAGCTACGCGGCGACGATCGAGCTCGAGATCGATAACGTCGCGCACCGGATCGAGATCTTCGGCGACGCGTCGGGGCCGATCCTCGAGGAGAAGAGCTTCTATGGCTGCGGCTGCGAGAGCTCGTCGCCCTCGCGCGGCTGGCCGCTCCTGCTCGCGCTGCTGTGGATCAGGCGCCGGTGCCGGAGCGGATCTTCTTCAGCTCGCTGAAGAACGCGTCGATCTCCGACGGCTTCGTGTAGAAGTGCGGCGCGATGCGAATGCCGGCGGCGGGCCGGTGATCGCAGAAGAACTTGCGCCGATTGAGCTCGCGGCACACGTCCGCGGCGCCCACGAAGTCGAACACCACGGAACCGCCGCGGATCTCGGAGGGGCGCGGGCTGTTCAGCTTCATGCCGAGCTCGTCGACCCAATCGATGCACTTCTGCGTCATGACGAGGCTCTTCTCGCGGATCTTGCGCACGCCGATCTCGCCGATGATTCGCTGACCCTCGCGCGATTGATACAGCGCGGCCACCGCCGGCGTGCCGCCCATGTAGCGCCACACGGTCTCCGCGTACGACTGCTCGGGCATCGTGAACGCGAACGGCGCTTCGTTGCCAAACCAGCCGGTCACGCGCGGCGCGAACTTCTCGATCAGATCGGGCCGCACGTACAGCCACGCCGCGCCCGGTCCGCCGCACACGTACTTCACCGAGCCGCCGCACGCGAACGACACGCCGAGCTCGACGACATCGAGCGGCACCGTTCCGATCGATTGATAGCAGTCGAGGATCACGTGCGCGCCGACCTCCTTGGCGCGCGCGCAGATCTTCTTCACGTCCTGGATGTACGCGCTCGAGAACACGACGTGCGAGATCGGAACCACGAGCGTCTTCTCGTCGATCGCCGCGCACATCGCGTCGGTGTCGATCGTCGTACCGTCCTTGCTCTCGACGAGCACGCACTCGGCGCCGCGGCGCTTCTCGGCTTGCCACACATAGCTCACCGTCGGAAACTGCAGCGCCTCGTAGACCACCTTGTTGCGCTCGGGCGTGTACTCGAGGCACGACGCGAGGACGGACATCACCGTCGACACGTTCTGGTGCATGATCACCGAGCCGGTCGGCGCCGAGATGATCTTGCCGATCCGCTCGGCCGCGCGATCCACCTCGGGCAACCAATCGCTCCACGCGGTGATCGACTTGGTCTGCCACAGCTCGAAGAACTCGCCGAGATCCTCCTTGGCCTTCGCGGGCACGCAGCCGAGCGAGTGCGAGATGAGATGCACGCAGCTCTCGAGCGCAGGGAAGTGCTTGCGGTACTCGAGCAGACTCTCGGCGACGGGGTCAGCCATGCCCGTGGCTTATCACGGCGTCGGTGCAGGCGGGTCGGCCGGCGGCGCGGGGTCGCTTGCAGGTGCTGGCTCTGTGGGCGGCGGTTGATCCAGCGTCGGATCCTGCGGCACCGCCGGCGGCGGCGGCTCGTCGGGATCGTTCGCAGCGCCGCCGAGCACGGTGTCGCCGTCCCCACCGAGCAGCAGGGCGAGCGCGACGATCGCCGCGAGACCGAGGCCCACGCCGCCGCTGATGCCGAGGCACGTGAGGTGCTCGCTCGTCGCGAGCTCGCACGAACCCTCGGCGATCGCGCCGGAGGTGAGGCCGATCGTGATCGCGGGGTGCCGCTTCGCGAAGCCGCACGACGCGAGGCTGAACACCAAAACAACAGCAGCCGCGCGCTTCATCTCGCAGTTGGTACCACGCGTCAGTGGCAGCTGAGGTGCAACACGCTGATCGAATCGCCGCCCGAGTTCGCCACCGCGAGGTCCGGCTTGCCGTCGCCGTCGACGTCGCCGATGACCACGCCCGCAGGTGCTTTGCCGGTGCCGTAGTCCACCTTCGGGTGGAACGTGCCGTCGCCCTTTCCGCGCAGCACGGCGACCGTGTTGCCGTTCGAGATCGGCACGGCGATGTCGGCCTTGCCGTCGCCATCGATATCTCCGATCGAGACGTTCGCGTTGGAGCTCACGGTGCCCACCTTGATCGCGAGCGGGTTCGTGAAGGTTCCCGTACCGGTACCGATCATCACGTTCAGGTCCTCGCCGGTGTTCGGCGTGACCACCACGTCGAGCTTTCCGTCGCCGTTGAAGTCGCCGGTGGCGAGCTGGCGCGGCGAGATCGACGGGTACGAGTCCATGCGCGTCTGGAACGTACCGTTGCCGTTGCCCGAGTGAACGCTGACCACGTAGCTGTAGTAGCTCGCCGTGACGAGATCGAGCTGGCCGTTGCCGGTGACATCCGCGACCGCGAGCGTCGACGCGTACTGACTCGTCGGGATGTCCGTCCTGGGCATGAACGTTCCGTCGCCGTTGCCGAGGAACAAGCTGAACGTCGCGCTGCTCGCGTAGTTCTGCGTGATGAGATCGATCTTTCCGTCGGCGTTCATGTCGCCCGCACCGATCTTCATCGGCTTCGCAGCTGCGGGATAATCCGTCTTCGTCATCATCGTGCCGTTGCCGTTGCCGCGCATCACGCTGATCGTGTTGTCGCCGGAGTTGGCGACCGCGATGTCGAGCTTGCCGTCGCCGTCGAAGTCGGCCGCGACGAGCCCTTGCGGGTTCGGCCCCGTGCCGCCATCGCGCTTGGGTTGATAGGTGCCGTCGCCGTTGCCGATCAGGATGCTCGTCGTGTTCGCTGTCCCGTCCACCGCGGCGAGATCCGGGAGCCCGTCGCCGTTGAAGTCGCCAGCGACGACGGCAAGCGGTCCCGGCGCCGTCGCGAAGTCCTGTCGCTCTTTGAACGTTGCGCCGCCTTGACCGAGGAGCACCGTCGCCGTGTCGCTTCCGGAGTTCGGTGCGATGAGATCGAACTTGCCGTCGTTGGACGCATCCGCGACGACGACCGTCTGCGGTTGCGCGCCCGTCGTGTACGCGACCTTCGGCATGAACGTGCCGTCACCGACCCCGCGCAGCACGTTGATGGTGTTGGTGTTCGCGCTCGACACGACGAGATCGATCTTCGAGTCGCCGTCGATGTCGCGTAGCGCGACGCCGTACAGCTGCCCCGCTCCGATCATCAGGTCGACCTTGGCTTGGAACGTTCCGTTGCCGTTGCCGAGGAGGATCGCGAGCGGATCCGTGGCTCCACCGACGGCGAGATCGGGCTTGCCGTCGCCGTTGATGTCCGCCACGGCGAGGCCGCGCGGGCTCGCGCCCGTCGCGTAGTCGAGCTTGCTCTGCAGCGTTCCATCCCCGTTGCCGAGGAGCACGCTCACGCTCGCGCTCGACGTGTTCGCGACGATGACGTCGACCTTCGTGTCGTTGTTGACGTCCGCGAGCACCACCATCCGCGGCGAGCTCGCCGTCGCGAAGTCGGTCTTGGTGAACGTCGCGTCGCCGTTGCCGAGGAGCACGCTCACCGTGTTGCTCGACGAGTTCGTGGTGACGAAGTCCTTCTTGCCGTCGCCGTTGAGATCGCCGGTCGCGATTCCGTACGGCGCGCCGCCAACGGAGATGTCGCGCTTGACCTGCAGCGTGCCGTCGTCGTTACCGAGGAACACGCTCGCGGTGCTCGTGCCGGCGTTCGCGACGACGACGTCCGGCTTGTTGTCGCCGTTGAAGTCCGCGACCGCGACGCCCCACGGCGACGCGGCTGTCGGATAGTCCGCCTTCGGCGCGAACAGGCCATCGCCCAAGCCGAGCATCACGCTCACGTTGTTGGACGAGTAGTTCGTGGTCACGAGGTCCGCGCGCGAGTCACCGTTGAAGTCTGCGATCGCGACGCTCCTCGGAGCGACGCCCGTGGTCGGCCACGGCACGGCGGGATACCCGGCGCCTCCGCACGCACCCATCATGCCCCCGTCCGGCATGCTGCCGTCCCCCGTGGGGTCGGTGCCGCCGTCGACGGTCGGGTCGTCGTCACCGCCTCCGCCCATCATCGGGGAGGCTTTGCCACAGGCGGTGATCAGGAGAAGTACGGACACCCACGATCTGGGACGGGACATGCCCATCCAGACGAGCCCGGGCGCGGATCAGTCGCACACCGACCCGGAATAGAAATTATAACTAAGCAAAATTACTTGTAAAACCATTAATTTGTTAGCACTCACCGCGGGGGGTTGCCAACGCACCGGGCAGTATCTATAGAGGCCGCATGAAAATTCGTCCGCTCCACGATCGCATCCTCGTCAAGCGCCTCGATGAGGAGACCAAGACCTCTGGTGGCCTGTTCATTCCGGACTCCGCGAAGGAGAAGCCGATCCAAGCGAAGGTGATCGCTGTCGGCGCCGGCAAGCACGACAAGAACGGCAAGCTGATCCCGCTCGACGTCAAGGAGGGCGACAAGGTCCTCTTCAGCAAGTACTCGGGCTCGGAGATCAAGATCGACGGCGAAGAGCACCTCATCCTCCGCGAAGACGACCTCCTCGCGATCCTCGACTAATCCCCTTCCACCATTTCGCACCGCTAGGAACACACTCAAATGGCAGCCAAAGAAATCATCTTCTCCTCCTCGGCACGCAGCGAAATCGCGAAGGGCCTCAACCTCCTCGCGAACGCCGTCAAGGTCACCCTCGGCCCGCGCGGTCGTAACGTCGTGATCGAGAAGTCGTGGGGCGCTCCCACGGTCACCAAGGACGGCGTCACCGTCGCCAAGGAGATCGAGATCGAGAACAAGTTCCAGAACATGGGCGCGCAGATGGTCAAGGAAGTCGCTTCCAAGACCTCGGACGTCGCCGGTGACGGAACCACCACGGCCACCGTGCTCGCGCAGGCGATCTACAACGAGGGAGCGAAGCTCGTTGCCGCCGGCCTGAACCCGATGGACCTCAAGCGCGGCATCGACGCGGCAGTAGCCACGGTCGTCGAGACCATCAAGGCGATGTCCACCCCGACCAAGGGCAAGGATGATATCGCGCAGGTCGGCACGATCAGCGCGAACGGCGATGCCGAGATCGGCAACATGATCGCCGAGGCGATGAAGAAGGTCGGCAAGGAAGGCGTGATCACGGTCGAAGAGGCCAAGACCATGGTCTCCGAGCTCGACGTCGTCGAGGGTATGCAGTTCGACCGCGGCTACCTCTCGCCGTACTTCGTCACGGACAGCGAGCGCATGGAAGTCGTCCTGAACGACGCGTTCATCCTCGTCCACGAGAAGAAGATCTCGAACATGAAGGAGCTCCTCCCGGTGCTCGAGCAGGTTGCCAAGCAGGGCAAGCCGCTCCTGATCCTCGCGGAGGACGTCGATGGTGAAGCTCTCGCGACGCTCGTCGTGAACAAGCTGCGCGGCACGCTCCAGATCTGCGCCGTCAAGGCGCCGGGCTTCGGCGACCGTCGCAAGGCGATGCTGCAGGACATCGCGGCGCTCACGGGTGGCCAGGCGATCACGGAAGACCTCGGCCTCAAGCTCGAGAACGTGACGCTCCAGGACCTCGGCCGCGCGAAGCGCATCACGGTCGACAAGGACAACACCACGATCATCGAGGGCGCGGGCGCGAAGGAAGCCATCGACGCGCGCGTGAAGACCATCCGCCGCGAGGTCGAGGAGACCACGTCGGACTACGATCGCGAGAAGCTCCAGGAGCGCCTCGCGAAGCTCGTCGGCGGCGTCGCGGTCATCCGCGTCGGCGCGGCGACCGAGGTCGAGATGAAGGAGAAGAAGGCCCGCGTGGAAGACGCGATGTACGCGACGCGCGCGGCTGTCGAAGAGGGCATCGTCCCCGGCGGCGGTGTTGCGCTCGTCCGCAGCATCGCGGCGCTCGACAAGCTCACGTTCGATGATGACCGCCGCTACGGCGTCAACATCATCCGCCGCGCGCTCGAGGAGCCGTTGCGCCAGATCTCCGGCAACGCTGGCGTCGACGGCTCGATCGTCGTCGCGAAGGTCAAGGAGGGCAAGGACGCGTTCGGCTTCAACGCCGCGAGCCTGCAGTACGAGGACCTCGTGAAGTCGGGCGTGATCGACCCGGCCAAGGTCGTCCGCACGGCGATCCAGAACGCCGCGTCGGTGTCGGGCCTCATGCTCACCACCGAGACGCTCATCGCCGAGAAGCCGAAGAAGGAAGAGAAGGCGGGTGGCCACGAGGGTCACGGCCACGACTTCGAGTAACCAAGAGCTCGTTGCGCGAATAGCGCACGGGACGAGACGGGCTGATCCGCACGGGTCAGCCCGTCTTCCGTTTCGGTCTGCGGATCTCGCAGAGGAGGTGTGGCGCGCGTGCGTCACATCGATCGCGCTTCGACGCTAGTTGCACGCGATCATTCAAGCGCGACGCGCGCGTTCGCCGGCACACCGAGTGCTCTTGCGTCTCGCATGCGCTCCTCCATTGCTGCTGCATTGGTGTTGTTCACCTCCACGACTGCATTCGCTGGATCGGGGCGCGATAATCCGCCCCCGGGACGCGGCCAGGACAGCGGTCGCCTCGGCCGCGTCTCGGGCGGCATCGGCGACGCGGTCGGCGCCGAACGCGGGACACGCTCGACCAACACGAGCGCGTCCGACGATCCGGACTTCGATCCCAGCTACGGCATGTATCGCCGGCAGATGGACGGCGACGACGTGATCCTCGTCGACAACGAGGGCCGCCTGGTCCGCCGGATCCCACCAACGCGCGAGCCGAATCGCCTGCCCGCGAGCTTCGATCTGTTCCTCGGCCTCCAGAAGGTCGTCGAGTCGGACACGTCGTTCTCCGTGACTGGCGCGATCAGCGACGATTGGTTTCGTCTCGCCGCGTACGGCACGCGCTACTGGGAAGAGCGCATGGACGGCAATGGCAAGCTCACGATGACGATGGGCGGCGGAACGCTCGGCCTGCCGATTCAGCAAGGCGGCGGATCACGCATGTTCCTCGAGGGCGGCGTGGCGGTGCTGTCCACGGCGAACAACATGAACCCCGACGACGACGCGTCGATCACCGGGGCCAAGGTCGGGCTTCACGTCGAGCAGCGTCTGCTCGGCACGAAGATCATCGGCGACGTCCACGCGCTCCTGTTCGAAGCGGATATCAAAGCATGGGAAGCGCGGCTCGCGCTCCGCTTCAATCACTTCGAAGCGGCGTTCCGCGTGCTCGACTTCAACGTCGGGCCGGCGCTGTACGGCCCCGAGCTCGGCGTCGCCTTCTGACGAGCGCGAGCCCGAACGCGAACCCGGCCGCGAGCAGCCACGAGGAGCCGGCGCGCGATGCGCTGCAGCCCGGATCGCCGTCGCCGTTGGTGTCGGGCGCGGGCGGCTGGAACTGACCAGCATCACGCTCGAGATCGCGCAGCCACTTCACCTCGAGCCGCGTGACGCGACCGAACGAGATCGGGCCGTTCATCGCGCGCACTCCGTCGACGGTGAATGGCTCGCTCGTGCCGATCAAGTTGTTGCCGAGCATGGAAGGCGGCGTCGGGCACACCGGATCGTCGTCGTCTTCCCACACCTCGAAGCGCATCTTCCGGTTCATCACGTCGCGCGTCGTCAGCGCATAGCCCGCCGGGTTGATCCACAACGACGTGATCGGATAGTCCACGTCGGACGCGTCGACCGGGCCGAGGCCCTGGCGGCTGCCCGAGCAGCCGATCAACGTGCCGCTGTCGTCGTCGAACGCGTAGGTCTCGATCTCGAGGGTGCCGGATTCGTCGACCTCGCCGGTGACCTCGATGTCGGTGACCTTCAGGACATCGTCGATCCAGATCTGCTGGGTCTTGCGCGTGACATGACCGTTCGCGTCGACGAGGACCACCTCGAAGCGGTGCGTGCCGACGTCGGCGTCCTTCGTGTCCCACAACAGCTCCGCGGCGCAGCGCTCGGCGCCGCACGGAACGCGCCGCTTGCCGATCTCGAAGTCGTCGACCAAGAGCTGCACGGTGACGTCCGTGTCGTCGGAGAACACGACCTGGATCGGCACCACACGCACGCCGCGAACCTGGAACCCCGGCTCCGGGCTCAGCTCGATGATCCTCGGCGGTGACATGTCACAACCCGCCGCGACGACGAGGAACAGCGCCAGCACGACCCATGTCCGCATGGGGGAATTGTCGAGCGGTTTTTCCTCGCCGTGTTCGGTCTTTTGGCCACCTCACGTACTTGTCGCGTACTTGCCGCCGCTTGCCGCTTCCCGACGGATTATTGGTTAGTATCGATTCCATGGGCGAGACCGGGACTGCACCCCGCACCGAACGCCTGCTCGCGATCATCGAGCTCCAAAACGCGATCGCGGCAGCGGGCATGAACGGCGACGAGGTGATGCGCTTCGTCGCCGAACGAGCCGCGCCCCTGCTCGACGCACAGACCGCGATGGTCGAGCTCGTCGAAGGCGATGACATGGTCACGCGGGCTGCCACCAACAAGCAGCAGCTCGGCCGCCGTCTCTCGCTGAAGACGAGCCTCGCGGGCCGCTCGGTCGAAGCGCGCAAGCCGCTTCGCGCCGACGACGGCAGCGCGCTCGTCGTGCCGCTCATGCACGGCGAGTACGCAGTCGGCACGCTCGGCGTCGCCGGGTCCACGAGCGGCAGCTTCAGCGACGAAGACGGCAAGACGCTCGAGATCCTCGCGCCGATCATCTCGATCGCGCTGCACCGCACGCGCAGCTATCCGCGCCCGCCCAAGGACACCACGCACGACGCGCTCACCGGCCTCCTCAACCGCCGCGCATTCGAGGAGCGCGCCGAGGTCGAGCTCGCGCGCCGGACGCGGTACGGCCAATCATTCAGCCTCGCGCTCCTCGATCTCGATGGCTTCAACGTCGCCAATGATCGCTTCGGCGAGGCCGCCGGCGACGAGCTCTTGCGCAACGTCGCCACCATCCTCAACACGCACACCCGCGTGATGGACGCCGCCTTCCGCCTCGGCGGCGACGAGTTCGCGATCCTCATGCCCGGCACCGCCCTCGAGGGCGCGAAGACGTTCACCGAGCGCTGCCGCCAGTACATCAAGGAAGCCAGGCTGTGCGACGGCACGGTCACCGCGAGCTTCGGTGTCGTCGAGGCCGCTGAAAAAGAGACGCTCGCCGCTCTCACCGAGCGCGTCGACGCCGCTCTGCGCGACGACAAGAAGCACCTGAAGCCGACCTGAGCCGCCGATGGCGAGGGTCGAGCTCACGCGGCATTTGTCGCAGTTCTTTCCGCAGCTCGGCAGCGAGGTCACCGCCTCCGGCTCGACGGTGGCCGATCTGATCGCCGACATCGAGCGCCGCGCGCCGGGCTTCGCGTTCTACATCTGCGACGAGCGCGGCCGGCTGCGCCGACACGTGAACGTCTTCGTCGATGGCCTCAGCGTCGGAGATCGCGCGCGTCTCTCGGATCCCGTCACTCCCACGTCACACGTCATGATCATGCAGGCACTGAGCGGAGGGTAAGTCGTGACTCGCATCGCCATCGGAACACGCAAGGGCACGTTCTTCGTCGACAAGACCAACGGCGCATGGAAGCCGCGCCTCGCCGGTCATCCGGGCCAAGGCTCGAACTTCGTCGCGCGCGATCCACACACGCGAACATGGTGGGCCGCGCTCGGCCACGGCCACTGGGGCGCGAAGCTCTCGCGCTCCACCGACGACGGCGCCACCTGGTCCGACGCTCCGCAGGTCAAGTACCCCACCGACGCGCGCTACCTCGCCCCGCCCGCCCCCACCGAAGACGGTGTCGGCCCCGGCGAGGCCACGCTCCGCGACGCCACGCTCCTCAAGCTCTGGTCGCTCGCATTCGGCCCCGACGGCGCCATGTACGTCGGCACCATCCCCGGTGGACTCTTCACCAGCTCCGACGGCGGCGAGTCCTTCGCGCTCAACCGCCCGCTCTGGGATCACGAGTCGCGCGGCGGCGATCACTCGTCGGGCAACGGCGGCAAGGTCACGCACTGGTACGGAACGCCCGCCGCCGAGAGCGACTTCGCGCCGGGCATCCACTCGATCGTCGTCGACCCACGCGATCCGAAACGCATCCTCGTCGCCGTCTCCACCGCAGGCGTCCTCGAGACCACCGACGGCGGCGCCACGTGGCACGGCCGCAACAAGGGCATGCTCAACGACTACCTACCCGACCCCGCCGCCGAGTGGGGACACGATCCGCACTTCGTCACGCGGAGCGCCAACCAACCCGACCACGTCTGGCAGCAGAACCACTCGGGGGTCTTCTACAGCAGCGACAACGCGCAGACATGGAAGCGCGTGAGCAAGCCCGAGCAAGGCGTGCACTTCGGCTTCCCGGTCTGCGTCGATGCCGACGACGGCAAGACCGCGTGGCTCGTGCCGGGCAAGTCCGACATGCAGCGCATGACCATCGATGGCGCGCTCTTCGTCGCGCGCACCACCGACGGAGGCGAATCGTGGCGCGACCTGCGCGAGGGCCTGCCGCAGGAGACAGCCTACGACGTGGTGCTGCGCCACTCGCTCGACAATCACGGTGACCTGCTCGCGTTCGGCAGCACCACGGGCAATCTCTATATCAGCGAGGATCGCGGCGAGCGCTGGACCCACGTCTCGAGCAACTTGCCGCCGATCTACTCCGTCCGCTTCGGCTAACGCGGAAGCCGCTCAGCGCGAGGTGAAGAGCGAGCTGATCGCTCTCGGCGCCCACGATCCACGTGCGAACGCCACTGAGTCGGGTGGTGTCGCGCCGTCTTCCGCCAACCGTCGCGGAACAACCTTGCCCGTCGACGATGCCTCCGGGTGTGTCTCGATGACGCTCCAGGCGCGAACGGCACAGAGTCGTATCGATCGGCTGTGCGATCTTGCCGCTCGGGGTGCCGGGAAGCGGCACGCTTCGATGCGCAGCGGATATCGCGCCGCGGGCCACGCGACCGATCCCGTGCCCTGGCGTCGGGTGGTGTCGCGCCGTCTTCCGCCAAGCGTCGCGGAACAATCTGGCCCGTCGACGATGTCACCGGGTGTTTCTCGATGGATCTCGAACGCGAGCGTTCGTGGAGAGCGAGCTGATCGTTTTGAACATGACGCTCCAAGCGCGAACGCCACAGAGTCGTATCGATCGGCTGTGCGATCTTGCCGCTGTCGATGCGCTCGCGCTCCTCGTCGTCTTGATTCGGGCAATAGCCTGTTGCTCCGAAGCCAACCGTCACCGATGTCCTCCGATACCTCGTGACCCGGCTCCTCCTTTGCACAGATGGCTCCAGCCATGTCGTCGAGGACGGCAGTCAGTTTGTCGCCGTCCGGGTGCCGGGAAGCGGCACGCTCGCCTCGATGCGCAGCGGGGATATCGCGCCGCGGGCCACGCGACCGATCCGCGTGCCCTGGCGTCGGGTGGCGTCGCGCCGTCTTCCGCCAAGCTTCGCGGAACAACCT
>JAEYYV010000293.1 GCA_023428295.1 Pseudomonadota bacterium | reverse complement strand
GGTAGGACGCGAGACCCACGCCTTCCCAGCCGAAGAACATCTGCAGGAAATTGTCGGCCGTCACCAGCATCAGCATGGCGAATGTGAAGAGCGACAGATAGGCGAAGAACCGCGAACGGTGCGGATCCTCGGCCATGTAGCCGATCGAATAAAGGTGCACGAGGCTCGATACCGTGGTCACGACGACCAGCATCACAGCCGTGAGCGTATCCACGCGGAGGATCCAGTCGAGCTCGAGGCCACCCGAGTGGATCCACTCGAGCACGTTGACCTTGACCGCTTCGGCATGCCCAGCGCCTTCGGCGGCGGCCGGTGCGAACCAGTAGCCGGTAAAGACGATCCAGCTCAGCACCGCAGCCGCGATCAAGAGGCCGGTGGTGATGTACTCGCTGGTCCGATGCCCGATCGCCCGGCCCAGCAGACCCGCGATCAGCGCCCCGACCAGCGGGAAGAAGACGATTGCCTGGATCATGGCGTCCGCACCGATGGAGAAAAAAAACTGGAAGCGACCAAATGGCCGGCCGCAAATGTCCAGAAGGCCAGAAGAAAGCAACAGAGAGTTACTGAAGCACTTAGGTTTCCACCGCGACCCAAAACGGCCCTGCTGCGCACAGCATGCAGATACCACTTGTAGGTACGATCCCCTTCACGAACCATCCGCCTCTTTAGGAATGTAATCCCACGAAGTAGCCTGAGGTTAGCTCGTAGAAACATGATCGCGAGCGCGACGGCTAGTGCCAGCACCGAGCCAGCCAGCATTTCCTTGTGAGCTACGTTCGAGCCTAGGAGAGCCACATACGCGGCAACAAGAAATGCCTGCGAAATGAGCAGAGCCTCCACCCTCGTATGAAGGATATTGTCCGCAGCCAGATGGTACTCCCATGTTCTAGCGACGTTCTTCTTTGGGGCCCGCATCTCTCAGCCCTTCATCATATTGACGTCCTCAACCGCGATGGAGCCGCGGTTGCGGTAGAAGATCACGAGGATGGCGAGGCCGATGGCGGCCTCGGCGGCGGCGACCGTGAGGATCAGCAGCGCGAAAACCTGCCCGGCGAGGTCGCCAAGCTGGGCCGAAAAGGCCACGAAGTTGATATTGACCGCGAGCAGGATCAGCTCGATCGACATCAGGATGATGATGATGTTCTTGCGGTTGAGAAAAATCCCGAACACCCCGAGGGTGAAGAGGATGGCGCCGACGGTCAGGAAGTGACCCAGCCCGATGCCCGATGCCTCCAGCATGCTAGAGCCCCTGTCCTGATTTGACCTGAACGTTCTCGACAGCTTCGTGCCGCTTGCGGTTGGACTGCTTGAAGATGTCCTGCCGCTTGACCCCGGTCTTGTGCCGCAGCGTCAGGACGATGGCGCCGATCATGGCGACCAGCAGCACGCCGCCGGCGGCCTGGAACAGGAAGACGTAGCGCGTATAGATCAGTTGCCCGAGCGCCCGGGTGTTCTCGACGCCTGCATCGATCGGCACCACCGCGTTCGCCGTTACTTCGGGCGTCAACGCAAAACTACCGGCAACGAGCAGCAGCTCGAGCAGGAGGATCACGCCGATCACGATGCCCACGGGCGCATATTGCAGCATGCCCTGCCGCATCGACGCGAAGTCGACGTCGAGCATCATGGTGACGAAGAGGAACAGCACCGCCACCGCGCCCACATAGACGACGATGAGGATCAGTGCCAGGAACTCGGCGCCGGCCAGCATGAAGAGACCCGCCGCATTGACGAAGGTCAGGATCAGGAACAGCACCGAGTGGACCGGGTTGCGCGACGCGATCACCATCAGCGCGGATGCCACCGCGATGATCGAGAACACGTAGAAGAAAAAGAGCGGCAGCGTCATCCTGGCCCCTTAGCGATACGGTGAGTCAGTGGCGATGTTGCGCGCGATCTCGCGCTCCCACCTGTCACCGTTGGCAAGGAGTTTTTCCTTGCTGAAATAGAGCTCTTCGCGCGTTTCGGTCGCGAATTCGAAGTTCGGGCCCTCGACGATCGCATCCACCGGGCAGGCTTCCTGGCAGAAGCCGCAATAGATGCACTTCACCATGTCGATGTCGTAGCGGACGGTGCGGCGCGTGCCGTCGTTCTGGCGCGGACCGGCCTCGATGGTGATGGCCTGCGCCGGGCAAATGGCTTCGCAGAGCTTGCAGGCAATGCAGCGCTCTTCGCCGTTGGGATAGCGGCGCAGCGCGTGCTCGCCGCGGAAGCGCGGCGAGACCATGCCCTTCTCGAACGGATAGTTCAGCGTCTTCTTGGGCGAGAAGAAGTAGCGCATCGACAGGAAGACCGCCCCGACGAACTCGCGGAGCAGCATGCCGTTGAGGAACTGGAAGAATTTCATCAGACGGCACCTCCGTGCCAGCCCCAGCCGGTGAGCTGGAGGATCGCGGCGACGGCAATGACCATCACCAGCGAGATGGGCAGGAACACCTTCCAGCCGATCCGCATCAGCTGGTCGTAGCGGTAGCGGGGGACGAAGGCCTTGACCATGGCGAACATGAAGAACACCAGGCAGAGCTTGAGCGTGAACCACACGAGCCCCGGGATCCAGGTGAACGGCGGCAGGTCGAGCGGCGGCGCCCAGCCCCCGAGGAACAG
>JAEYYV010000204.1 GCA_023428295.1 Pseudomonadota bacterium | reverse complement strand
CGGGGCTAATACGCGGCCGCGCGCGCGCTCGCCGCCATGGCCGATGTCGCGCTCGCGGCGCGCATCGCCGATCAGCTCGGCAAGGTGCCCGCAGAGTCCCTCGCGCTCACGCTCGGCGCGATCCTGCTGCGTCCGGATTTCGGACCCGATACGGCGCGCGTCGAGGTGGTCCGCGCGATCGGAAAGATCGAGGACAAGTCCGCGATCACCGCGCTGCAGGACTACCTGGCGAACACGGCGAAGAAGCCGAGCACGTCGCGCACGGAGGCCCAGATGATCGTCGACGCGCGACTCGGAGGTGGCAAGTGATCCGCGCGCTGGTGCTCGTCGTTGGTCTCGCGGCAGGGGCGTGTGGACCCAACGCGGTGTTTCGTCTCTCGTCCGACGAGAACAACCCGTACGCGCTGAACGAAGCGCTCGGCAAGCGCCGCTTGCCCGCAGATCCCGCGCCGGTCAGCGCGGCGGGTCCGCGCGCGTACGTGCTCGCGACGGGCAAACCCAAGACGATCGTCGCGTTCGATCTCACGTCGCAGCAGGTCGTGTGGAAGACGGACGCGGACGTGCAATCGCGCATCGCCGTCGGCGGTGACTTCATCGTCGCGCTCGAGGGCGGTCAGCTCGTCGCACGCGATCAAGCGCGCGGCGCTCCGCGGTGGAAGGCAGCGCTGGACGGTGCGTTCGTCGGCGTCGCGGCGGATCGCGAGCGCGCGTACGTGGTCACCAAAGCTGGCTCCGACTACAAGCTCGCGGGCTTCTCCGGCAGTAGCGGCAAGGAGCTGTGGCAGTCCGCGGCGGCTGGCCAGCTCGGCGCGCCCGGTGCGCACGGTGGCGTCGTGTACGTGCCGTTTCTCAGCCAGTGGCTCTCGATCGTCGACGGCGCGTCGGGCGAGCAGCTCACGCGCGTGCGCGGCATCGACGAGCAAATCTCCACGCTGCGCGTGACGAGCAACGTCGCGTACTACGGATCGGCCAAGGGCGTGTTCCGTCTCGACGAGCGCTCCGCGAGCGGCAAGCGCACCGACGCCACGTACGGCAAGGTCGCGATCCCGCCGCAGCTCGAGCGCACCACCTACAGCCGCGACGCGTACGATCTCGTGCAGCAGCAATACACCGCCGCGGATCGCGCGCGCGTGCTGTGGGGCAGCGAGCCGTCGACGAATGGGCCGATGAGGCTCTCGGGCGATGGCTACGCGATCCATTACTTCCGCTACGTGCTCGGCTTCGATCTCGAGGGCGAGCTGCGCTGGGCGTACAACCACCCGCGCGTCGAGCTGGTCGCGTCGGAGCACACCGGCACGGTGATCGCCGCGGTCGCGAGCAACGGCGACGTCGTCGCACTCGATCCGCAGACCGGCGCGGTCCGCGCGAAGGGCTCGCTCGGCATCGGCGCGCAGGTCCTCGGCGCGACGTTCGATGCGGATGGTTGGTCACCGTCGAGCCCGATGGAGAAGATCGAGACCGCGGCTGCGCTCGTGTCGATCGCGCGCGATCGCGACTCGCGCTTCGAGCGCGTGAAGGAGCTCGCCGTCCACGCGCTCGCGAAGCTGCCCGGTGCCGAGGTCACCGCCGAGCTCCTCGCGATCCTGTCCGACGATCGCGCCAAAGTGCCACTGAAGGACACGGTCGCGGACCTGCTCGTGAAGCGCCGCGATCCGGCGGGCCTGCCGGTCCTCGTCGAGCAGCTCGCGGTGCACGACAACGTCGTCGCGAAGACCGAGACGCAAGCGCTCGGCCCGATCGCCAAGGCGATCGGCGGGCTCGCGGGGACGGGGCTCACCAAGGACAACATCGGGACGGCGCTCGACGCGCTCGTCGCGCACCTCGATGCACCGAGCACCGCGACCGCGGACCTCGTGCACGTCGTCGCGGCGATGGCCGCGCTCGGCGCGAACGCGGATGCCGCCGACAAGCCGGCGCTGATCTCGCACCTGCTCCTCTATCACGCGGACGATGATCGCGGCAGCGACGCGGCCTGGCAGAAGGCGGTGGTGACGGGGCTCCACACGAACGCGACCTCGGCGTCCCGCGAGGCGCTGCGCTACGTGGCCCAAGATCCTCGAACGATTCCGTCGCTCGCGACGATGATCAACGAGACGATCGGCGCCGATTGACACCGTCCCCGTCGGGGGTCACGCTCGTACGAGTTGTCCGAGCGCAAGTACAGGATCGTCATCTGTCGCGGCCCCGAGTGCGGCGGCCAGCGAGGCTCGGAGGCACTTCACGCGGTGTTCGTGAATGCCATTGCGGCGAACGGCGCTCGCGACGTGGCGGAGCTCGCATGGCAGAGCTGCTTCGGGCGCTGTACGCAAGGTCCGAACATCCTCGTGCGCGAGATCGTGAGCCCACAGCCAGGAGCGCTGACCGGCGTGGGCTTTGCGACGATGCCGGCCCCTCGTGGAACCACCGCTCTGTATAATCGCTTCGACGCCACGCGCGTCGATCCGGTGATCATCCAGCACGTGCTCGGCGGGCAGATCGTCCGGGAGTTTATCGAGCGCGTGCCGGCCGCTGGCATTGCCCTCTTGGACCCCGTAGCATCGAGAACGAAAGACAGCTGACCATGCGTACTTCCATCAGAAAGCTCGGAGCATTGGGTTTGGTTGCAGTAGCCGCTGCGACCGCGGGCGTCGTTGCCGGTTGCAAAGAGAAGACGGTGGTCAAGCCGGACCCGCAGACCAAGGCGGATCTCGATGCGTGTCTGACAGCGAAGTCTGCCAAGGAGCAGCTGTGCAAGTCACTCGAGGACGAGAACGCTCGCCTCATGCGCGAGAAGGGCTCGGGCGGCGGCGAGATCGTCGTCTCCATCGAGGGGAACGTGCTCACGGTGAAGCCGGGCAAGCCCGGTGATCCCACGCCGCCTCCCATCGACAACAAGATGGCCGCCGAGGCGTCCAAGCAGTTCATCGATGTCGTCGCCAAGTCGCGCGGCGCGATCCAGAAGTGCTACGAGCAGGCGCTCAAGAAGGACTCGAGCCTGCAGGCGCGCACCGTCACGCTGACCGTGTCGGCGAGCTTCGCCACGTCGGGCGCGTACAAGACGTCGTCGTTCTCTCCCTCGCTGGGCAGCGCGTTCGACGAGTGCATCCGCGGCGTGGCCAGCAAGTGGTCGCTGCCCACGAACTCGCCAGCGATGACGTTCAAGGCGCAGGTATCGCTGACGCCGTCGTGACCTCGTCGTGAGCGCTCAGAAGCTTCGCGATCTCGAGAAGCGGCTTCGCGACGAACCGAACAACCTGGGCCTTCGCGTGATGCTCGCGGGTGCACTTCGCGAGGCGGGCCGCGACGCCGAGGCGATCGAGCTGTATCGGTCGGTCGCGATCGCGTACCGCGATCAGGGGCGGAGGCAGCAAGCGATCGCGGTCTGTCGCTCGATCCTCGAGATCGCGCCCGCGGATGAAGTCAGCCTCTCGCTGCTGACGCAGCTCGGTGGCCGTCCATCGTCGCCGTCGATTCCGCCGCCCGTAGCTCCGCCGCCGCCGCCGCCGCCGCCGCTGCTCGTCGAGTCGGCGAGTCGCGGATCGCGCAGCGACGCGACGCCCTTGCCCCGCGCGGTGCCGTATCACGTGGCGGATCCGACGACCGCGAACCTCGCGAAGCTGTCCGCGCGCGACGTGCTCGAGATTCCAACGCTCGCCGAAGGTACGGTGGATCCGCCGGCGCCGTCGCGGTTGCGGCCGAGCACCGACAGCGGCCTCGCGAACGCGGCGCGCCGCATCTCGCGAGACATGTCGCGCGACGACAGCTACGAGGAGATGGACGTCGCGTCGGATCTCTCGACGCGCAGGATCGAGCGATTGCCGACCGAGGCCGAGGAGCAAAAGCTCGGTCCGCCCCCGACCGCGCGCTTCGTCCAGCCGGAGCCGGGCGACGTGGAGATCGACGAAGACGCGGCGACGCCGCCGCCCGTCGAGGCGAACGTGCTCGACACGCTCGAGGAAGACGAGGAGCACACCGAGCCGTTCGATCTGCTCGGCGCACGCACGCGTGGAGATCGCGGGTCGTTCCACGGGCCGAGCCCGTTCTTCGCGCCGCTGCCGGACGGCGATCGACAGCGCATCCTCGGTCGCTTCATCCCACGCGTCGTCACGGCGGGATCGACGGTGATCCGGCAGGGCGAGCACGGTCATCCGCTCGTCATCGTCGGGCGCGGTCGGCTCGACGTGCGCTACGAGCGCCCCGACCAGACGCTGCTGCAGATCGGATCGATCGCCGCAGGCGAGTACGTCGGCGAGATCGCGCTGCTCGCCCGCAACGCCGCGTTCGCGCATGTCGTCGCCGCCACCGACGCGGAGCTCTTGCTGCTCGCGCCGAAGACGTTCTACGAGATCACGGCGCAGTTTCCAGCGCTGCACGCGGAGCTGAACGACACCGCCGAGCGCCGTCGTCGCGAGTACGAGGCCAAGCTCCGTCGACGGTAGGAGCGACGGCTACGCGCCGCGCTTGGACTTCAGCACGCGCTCGAGGGCCATGCCGGCCGCGCGCGCCGCGATCGCGAGTTGATCATCGAACGTGTGACGCATGCGGTGCTCGCCGAACAGCACGCCGACTACGCGATCGCGAACGGCCACGGGAACGAGCAGGATCTCGGGCGGCGCTGCGCCCAGCACGTTGGCGAGGAACTGCCGGCTCGCGTTGTCGTGCATCGGGCCGCGATAGGGCAGGCGCGTACCGACGACATCTTGCAGCGTCGACGGAGAATCGAGCCGCAGCGTCGCGAACGGCAGCGTCGCAGGGCGCGGCTCCATCGAGAAGATGCCGAGCTCGGTGGCGCCCTTCGGCGCGACGGGCTTGATCATGAAGAAGCCCGCGCGCCGATGCGTCTCCGCGAGGTGCTGCACCATGATGCTCACGACCTCGTCGCGCGACTGCGCGTACTCGAGCGTGCGGATCATCTCGATCATGCGCGACGTCGCGTCCTCGAGCGCGCGCACCGGCGCCGACGCCGTCTCGGCGCGCGGAGAACCGCGCGAGATCTCCGGCGGGGCAGGCGGCGCGACGATCAACGGCGCGGAGTCCACATCGGACACCGGGATGCGGCCAGGAACCGCGTCCTCGTCATCGTCCTCGGCGGTGCCGGGCATCGCGCCGAGCAGCGGCGGAGGAATCGTGCTTCCCGGCGGCCCCCAGCCGTCGTCCAGATCTTCGTGCTCGGCCCACTTCGGCGTGTGGATCGGGCGCGCGAGCTGACCGAGATCCTTCTGCGCGACCGGTCTCGGCGGCTCGGCGACATCGTCGTCGTCGTCGATGTCCGCGTCTTCGCCGAGCGCGGCGCGAATCGCGTACTCCATCGGTGCGGTGTCCATCACCTGCGTCGGCGAGTCGTCGACCATCTCGGGGATGCTGCCGGCATCGGTGTCGCGATGTGCGCGCGTCACGGCCGGTACCGCGCCCATGCCGATCTGCGTGCGCTTGGCTTCGCGCACGGGGCGTTCGAGCGGCTGCGGATTCGACGGCGCTTTCGAGCGCTCGAGCAGGATCGGCGTGGACTCGGGCTCGAAACGCTCGTGGATCACGACGCCTTCGCTCTCGTCGTCGGAGACTTCGATCGTCCTCGATGGCGCCGCGATATCACTGTCGCGATGTGCACGCGCCTTGATCTCGCCTGCGGCATCCGGCTTCGGATCCTCGAGCTCGTCGGAGATGATGATGCGCGGCCCCTCGTCGACGGCGTGCGCGCGCTCGCCCTTCAGCTCGACCTCGCCCGCGCGCGCGGCGAGCTCGGGAGGGTCGGTCTTCACCGCGCGCCGGCGGACCGGCACCTTGCGCGGGCTCGTGTCCTCTTCCGGCGTCGGGTCGTCGTTCACCTCCATGGTGATGATCGGACCCTCGTCTTCGTCCGTGTACGGATCCTCCTCGACGACCGGCTTGATCGACTCGGCGCGCGGCTTGGGCACGCGGATCTCGCCGGAGACGCTGCGCGCACGCGGCTGCTTGTCGGGAACGCCATCTGCGGGAGTCACCGCCTCGCGCATCGCCTGCGGCGTCGCGTCCATCAGGAACTCGGGGATGGTCTTCGCGGTCGGCAACGCCGTCGGAACCACGACCGGCGCGGACAGCCCCGCGGCTTCGGCTGACACGGGCGTCGCCGCGCGCGCGAACATCGAGCTCGCGGGTGGCGTCGGCGTATGCGCGGGCATCGCTGCCGGCATCGGCGCAGGCGTCGCCGGCATCGCAGCGACCTCGACGGGCAGCGGCATCTCGCCGCTCGTCGGTCGCTGGACGTTCACCGGCCCGGTCATCGGTACGATGCCGCGGTGGCGCATGGCATCGACCTTTCCGGTCAGGCCCTTGGCGCGCGGGCGCGGTGGTGACACCGGTGTCGGCGTGGCGTTGCTCGACGACTGCAAGAGACGCTGGCCCAGCGGCGTGACGTGACCGTAGTAGTGCGCGAGGCACCACGCGATCTGCATCTGCGTCGCCACCGCGCGCACGACGTACGCGCCGGTGAAGAACGCGATCTCGTCGACGGCGTTGGAGTCCGACGGATCGGACATCGCGACCGTCAGGTTGTTGTCCTGATCGAGCGCGACAGGCACCGCGCGCAGCTCGATCGCCATGTCCTGCGGGATCGACGCGACGACGCGGATCGGAAGTCGCGCGAGCGTGTTGGGGTTCACCTGCGGAACGAGCAGCCGCTGCTTGTAGAACTCCGTGAGCGCCTCGTCGGACATGACGTTCGCGAACACCAAGTGCTCGCCGATCGTGCCGCCGAGCTCCTCGGAGCGCGAACGCGCTTCGTCCAGCGCGCTGGTCGAGACCAGGCCAGACCGGACCAACAGGGCACCGGCGTCATCCGCCACTTGAAGTAAGGTCCAGCCTGGCGCACGAGATGTCAACGAACCCGCGGATCTACCTGGACTACAACGCCACGATGCCGATGGTATCGGCGGCGCGCGAGGCGATGAGGGCAGTCCTCGACCAAGGCCTCGGTAACCCCTCGTCCATCCATGCAGACGGGCGCCGCGCACGCGATGTCGTGGAACGTGCGCGCGACCGGATCGCCGTCCTCGTCGGGCGGGCGCGCGAGCAGATCGTGTTCACGAGCGGAGGCACCGAGGCCAACGCGCTCGGCGTCCTCGGCTTGGCTCGTGTCGTCGAGAAGCGCGGCGAGCCTCGCATCGTCGCGAGCGCGGCCACGGACCACCCGTCGCTGCTCGGTGCGATACACGCACTCGTCGAGCGCGGGTGGGAACATCGTCCGCTTTCCGGACAGTCGGGCGCCCGTCTCGTCGCGCTGTCCGCGGTCAACCACGAGCTCGGCACGCTCCTCGATCCGGCGCACCTCGCTGCCGCTCGCGCGGCCCACGCGCTGATCCACGTGGATGCCGTCCAGCTCGCCGGCAAGCGCGCCATCGCCATCGACGCCGACTCGATCGCGATCAGCGCGCACAAGATCGGTGGCCCGCAAGGCGTGGGTGCTCTCGCGATCACCGTCGACGACGGTCTGCCGCTTATCGAAGCAGGTCATCAAGAGCGCGAGCGGCGCGGCGGCACGGAGAACACGATCGGCATCGCGGGCTTTGGCGCCGCCGTGGGTGCGATCGATCTCGACGCGTGGCCGCGCATCGCCGATCTCGGCGACCGGCTCGAGGCGGGTCTCGTCGCGCTCGGTGCGCGCATCAACGGAAGCGGCGAGCGCATCGGTGGCACGATCAACGCGGCGTTTGGCGGCGTGCGCGGCGAGTCCGTCGTGATCGGGCTCGATCTCGCGGGCATCTCCTGCTCGACCGGCGCGGCTTGCACGAGCGGCTCGATCCAGCCGAGCAAGGTGCTGCTCGCGCTCGGTCAATCGCCGGACGAGGCGCGCGAGGCCGTGCGCTTCTCGCTCGGCACGCCGACGACGAGCGCGGACATCGACGCCGTGCTGGCGGCGCTGCCATCCATCCTCGCGCGCGCCCGACCCCGCTGAACGGTCGGGCCAGAAGCGCTGAATTAAGTGACAAGACGATGACTTAGTGCGGCAGGACCGGCCCTTGACCCCTCGTGGACACGGCGGTATCCCCCCAGCATGCGTGATGTCGTGATCGTGGGTGCCGCCCGCACTCCCATTGGTGCCTTCCTCGGTTCTCTCTCGTCGCTCACCGCGCCCAAGCTCGGCTCGGTCGCGATCAAGGCCGCGCTCGAGCGCGCTGGCGTCGACGGGAAGGACGTCCAGCTCGTCCACATGGGCGAGGTGCTGCAAGGTGCCGTCGGTCAGGCGCCCGCGCGTCAAGCGGCGCTCGGTGCGGGTCTCCCGCAGAGCGTTCCGTGCGTCACGGTCAACAAGGTCTGCGGCTCGGGTCTCGAGGCAGTGATCGGCGCGGCGCGCGCGATCGCGGCGGGCGAGATCGAGATCGCCGTCGCGGGCGGCATGGAGTCGATGTCGAACGCGCCGCACGCGATCAAGAGCTCGCGCGGCGGCACCAAGATGGGCCCGCTCGAGACGGTCGACACCATGGTCCACGACGGCCTGTGGGATCCGTACAACAACCAGCACATGGGCATGTGCGGTGAGCTCTGCGCGAAGGAGAAGAACATCTCGCGCTCGGCGCAGGACGAGCACGCGGCGGAGTCGTATCGCCGTGCCCTCGAGGCGCAGAAGAACGGATCGTTCAAGGCGGAGATCGCGCCCGTCGTGATCGCCGGCAAGAAGGGCGATGTGATCGTCGACGCCGACGAGGAGCCGGGCAAGGGCGACATCAGCAAGCTGCCCTCGCTGCGCACCGCGTTCCAGAAGGACGGCACGATCACCGCGGGTAACGCGTCGTCGATCAACGACGGCGCCGCGGCCGTGGTGCTGATGTCCGCCGAGGAAGCGAAGAAGCGCGGCCTCAAGGTGCTCGCGAAGCTCGTCGCGAGCGGGTACCACGCGCAGGATCCGGTGTGGTTCACCACCGCGCCGACGCCGGCGATCCAGAACGCACTCGCCAAGGCGAAGTGGGACGCGAAGAAGGTCGACCTCTGGGAGATCAACGAGGCGTTCTCGGTCGTCTCCGTGGTGAACAACCAGAACCTCGGCCTCGACGCGAACAAGGTCAACGTGTGGGGCGGCGCGGTCGCGCTCGGTCACCCGATCGGCGCGTCGGGCGCGCGCATCCTCGTCACGCTCCTTCACGCGATGGCGGCGAAGAACGTGACGACCGGCGGAGCGTCGCTCTGCATCGGTGGTGGTGAAGGCATCGCACTCCTCGTCGAGCGTCCTCTGTGAACGTCGCAAAGATCGGGGTGGTCGGCGCGGGCCAGATGGGGCAGGGCATCGCGCAGGTCGCGGCGCAGGCCGGCATCGACGTGACGATCGTCGACGCTGCACCTGACTTCGCGCAGGCCGGTGTCGGCAAGATCAAGAAGCAGCTCGATCGGCTCGTCGAGAAGGGCAAGATGGACGCCGCCGCGCGCGACGCGACCATGAGTCATCTCAAGGCCGGCAAGACGCACGCGGACTTCGCGGACTGTGATGTCGTCGTCGAGGCAGCACCGGAGAAGGAGGAGCTCAAGCTCGCCATCTTCAAGAGCCTCGGCGAGGTGTGCAAAGACGACGCGATCCTCGCGAGCAACACGTCGTCGATCTCGATCACCAAGATCGCGGCGGCGAGCGGCCGACCCGATCGCGTGATCGGCATGCACTTCATGAATCCGGTGCCGCTCATGAAGCTCGTCGAGATCGTGCGCGGTCTGCCGACGAGCCAAGCCACCGTCGACACCGTGACAGAGCTGGCCAAGCGCCTCGGCAAGCAGACGATCGGCGCGCGGGACATCCCGGGCTTCATCGTCAACCGCATGCTCATCCCGCTGCTCAACGAGGCCTGCTACGGCCTCTATGAAGGACTCGGGACGGCGGCGGACATCGATACCGGCGTGCGCCTCGGCTTGAACCATCCGATGGGCCCGCTGGAGCTCGCGGATCTCATCGGCCTCGACACGTGCCTCGCGATCGCCGAGGTGCTGCATCGCGAGCTCGGCGACGACAAGTACCGTCCGTGTCCGTTGCTCCGCCAGTACGTGGCCGCGGGGTGGCTCGGCAAGAAGGTCGCGCGCGGCTTCTACGAGTACGACTCCGCGGGCCAGAAGAAGGCCTGAGCGACGCGACGATCGAAGGAAAGGTTGCAGCCATGAGCTACGAGGAATTCCAGACGCTGAAGGTCTCCATCGACGGCGCGATCGCGACCGTCACGATCGATCGCGAGGCGCAGCTCAACGCGCTGTCTTCGACGGTGATGACCGAGATCGCGGCGGTTGCAGGCGAGCTCGAGTTGTCGACCGACGTCCGCGTCGTGATCCTCACGGGCGCCGGCAAGGCGTTCGTCGCCGGTGCGGACATCAGCG
Organism: Pseudomonadota bacterium; assembly: GCA_023428295.1. GTDB lineage: Bacteria > Myxococcota_A > Polyangia > Haliangiales > Haliangiaceae > JABFXX01. Next base: position 30,633 of record JAEYYV010000204.1, on the reverse strand, counting down.
AGATGGCCGACATGTCGCCGAACCAAGCGCGCGCGTTTGCGGAGATGGGCGGCGCGGTCGGTCACGCGATCGAGAGCAGCGAGAAGGCGTGGATCGCCGCGGTGAACGGCTTCGCGCTCGGCGGTGGCTGCGAGCTCGCCCTGTGCTGCGACTTCATCCACGCGTCCGAGAAGGCCAAGTTCGGCCAGCCCGAGGTGAAGCTCGGGGTCATCCCGGGCTTCGGTGGGACGCAGCGCCTCGCACGACGCGTCGGCGTCGCGAAGTGCAAGGAGCTGTGCATGACCGGCGATCAGATCAGCGCGGCCGAAGCGCTGCGCATCGGTCTCGCCGACGCGGTGTGGCCGGCCGACGAGCTGATCGCGAAGGTCACCGAGCTCGCGCAGCGAATCGCCGCGAACGGCCCACTCGCCGTCGCCGAGGTGAAGCGCCTGATCCACGAGGGACAGTCCACGTCGCTCGACGCAGCGCTCTCCCTCGAGGCGCGCAGCTTCGGTTTGTTGTTCGGCACCGCGGATCAGCGCGAGGGCATGGCGGCATTTCTGGGTAAGCGCAAAGCCGAGTTCAAAGGCCAGTAAGGAAACGCACGATGCAGTTCAACCCGACCGAAGAGCAGAAGGCAGTCCAGACCACCGCGCGCGAGTTCGCGACGAACGAGGTGCTCCCCAAGGCAGCCGAGATCGATCGCGAGCATCGCCATCCCGCCGAGCTCGTGAAGCGCATGGCGGAGCTCGGATTCCTCGGCATCGCGGTGCCCGACGAGTACGGCGGCTCGGGCCTCGACCACGTGAGCTACGCGCTCGCGATGGAAGAGGTCTCGCGCGCGTGCGCGTCGACGGGCGTGATCATGAGCGTGAACAACTCGCTCGTGTGCGATCCGATCTATCGCTTCGGCACGGAGGAGCAGAAGAAGGAGTGGCTCACGCCGCTCGCGAGCGGAAAGCTCCTCGGTTGCTTCGCGCTCAGCGAGCCCGAAGCAGGTAGCGATGCCGCCGCGCAGAAGACCGTCGCCGAGAAGTCCGGCGACACGTGGACCATTAACGGCACCAAGAACTGGATCACCAACGGTCCGGTCGCGGACGTCTGCGTGCTCTTCACGATGAACGACAAGGCGGCGGGCCACAAAGGCATCACCGCGTTCATCCTCCCGATGAAGACCAAGGGTGTTCGCGTCGGCACGCCCGACGACAAGCTCGGCATCCGCGGATCCAAGTCGAGCCAGATCTTCCTCGATGACGTGAAGCTGCCCGACTCGCACGTCCTCGGCGGCGTGGGCGGCGGCTTCAAGGTCGCGATGTCCACGCTCGACGGCGGCCGCATCGGCATCGCCGCGCAAGCGCTCGGCATCGCGCGCGCCGCGCTCGAGGATTCGCTCGCGTACGCGCTGCAGCGCCGCACGTTCGGCAAGCCGATCGCGCAGCACCAGGCGATCCAGTTCAAGCTCGCCGACATGGCGACGGAGATCGACGCGGCTCGCCTCCTCACGCTGCGCGCGGCGTGGCTCAAGGATCAGAAGCTGCCGTACGGCAAAGAGGCCTCGATGGCCAAGCTGTACGCCTCCGACGTCGCCAACAAGGCGGCGCGCGAAGCGATCCAGATCTTCGGCGGAAATGGCTACGTGACCGAGTACCCGGTCGAGCGCCACTTCCGCGACGCGAAGATCACGGAGATCTACGAAGGCACGAGCGAGATCCAGCGGCTCGTGATCGCGGGACACCTGGCCAAAGGCGGATGACGATGGGCAAGACGGGATTGATCGTGGCAGTGCTGTTGGTCGCTTGCGGTGGTGGGGGCAAGAAGCAAGAGACGACGCCCGAGGGCGGCGGGCTTCCCGAGCGCACCTACGAGAACCAAGCCGAGAACGACGACAACATGATTCCGCCGGAGAAGGCGGAGGAGATCCAGAACCTCCTCCAGCGCAAAGAGCGGATCATGTCGCGTTGCCTCGCCGATGCCGTCGACGCCAAAGAGCTGCCCAAGAACTCGCGCGGCAAGATCACGCTCGACATCAAGGTCGGGACGAGCGGCTCCGCGAACGTGAGCGTCGTCAGCTCCACGCTCGAATCCGAGAAGCTGACGTCGTGCGTGATCGGTCACGTGAAGTCGATCGTGTTCCCGAGCATCCCGAATCCGTATCCCACGTCGTACACGTACGGGTTCGAGGCGATGTGATGCGCCTGCTCGCGATCGCTCTCGCGTTGTCTGCGTGTGGTGGTTCGAGCAAGCCACCCGAGCCCGTCGCGCCCGTCGTCTCGCCCAAGCCGGTGACTCGCCAGATCATCGAGGATGATAGCGAGCCGGAAGAAGGCGTCACGATCATCAACTCGCGCGGCCGTATGGAGCCAGCGGTCATCGAGGCAGGCATCGCGCCGCACAAAGAGGCGCTGTCCGCCTGCTACACGGACAACCTCGGCCGCCGTCGCTGGCTCGGTGGGTCCGTGGTCCTGTGGTGGGACATCAACAAAGACGGCACCGTCACCGGCGTTCACCTCCACGAGACCGAGCCCGGCACGAGCCTCGGCAACTGGGAGATCGAGAAGTGCATCCTCGACGTCGCGCGCCAAGCGACGTTCGGGAAGCCTATCGGCGGCAACGCGGACTTCCAGATCCCGCTCGAGTTCACCGCCAAAGGCGCGGTCACCACGTGGGACGAGGATCGATCGCTGCGCGCGATCGGCGGCCAGACGGCGAAGATCGACGAGTGCGTGCATCCGAAGAAGCCGCCCAAGCGGCCGCTGCCCAAAGCGGAGCGCCCCGTCGCGCCCAAGGGGCCAGTCACGATCACGCTCTACGTGGGCCCTGGCGGCAAAGCGCAGTCGGTGGGGTTCGCCGGCAAGCCGCCGATCGATGACAACTGGGCTGCGTGCGCGGCGAAGGTCGCGATGTCGTGGCGCTTGCCTGATCCGCGCGGCGTCGTCGCGAAGCTCGCGATCCAGTACCCGCGCTAAGCTCCATCGCGAGCGCTCGACGGGGTCTCTGCTGCGAAGTAGATTCGCCAGCGATGGACTTCGCGCCGACGGAAGAACAGCTGCTCGTACAACAGACCGCACGCGATGCGGCCGAGCGGCTGCTCGCGCCAGGTGCCGCCGCGCGCGATGTGTCGAGCGAGTTTCCGCTCGCCGAGATGCGCGAGCTCGCAAAGCTCGGGCTGCTCGGTATCGCGGTTCCCGAGGAGCTGGGCGGTGCGGCGGCGGGGACGGTCGCGTACTCGCTCGCGCTGCAGGAGCTCGCGCAGGGTGACGGCGCCGTCGGCGTCGCCGTGTCCGTGACGAACATGGTCGCCGAGCTGATCGCGAAGTACGCCACGCCCGAGCTCGCGCGCGCGTGGGTTCCGCGGCTGGTCTCTGGCGAGCTCGTCGCGGGCGCGTTCGCGCTCAGCGAGCCCGAGGCCGGCAGCGATCCGGCGGCGATGCGCACGACGGCGACGAAGACGTCGTCGGGGTGGGTGTTGCGCGGCTCCAAGCAATGGATCACGAGCGGCGATCACGCGGGCGTGATGGTCGTGTGGGCGGTGACGGATGCAGCGGCGGGGCACAAGGGCATCAGCGCGTTCGTCGTCGACGGAAAGGCGAATGGCCTCACCGTCACGCGCCTCGAGGACAAGCTCGGCCTGCACGGGTCGTCGACAGCGCAGCTCGCGCTCGACGACGTCGAGGTCGCTGACGACGCAGTTCTCGGCCGCGTCGGTGGAGGCTTCGCGCTCGCGATGATCGCGCTCGACGGTGGGCGCATCGGCATCGCGTCGCAGTCGATCGGTATCGCGCGGATGGCGCTGCAAGCGGCGGTTCGCTATGCGGGCGAGCGGCGCACGATGGGGCAGCCGATCATCAAGCATCAAGCGATCGGGAACATGCTCGCGGATGCAGCCACGTGGCTCGACGCGGCTACCCTGATGACGCTGCGCGCTGCTGGAGCGAAGGAGCAGGGCAGGCCGTTCTCGCAGGAAGCCGCGATGGCCAAGCTGTTCTCGACGGAGCGTGCGTGGGAAATCTGCGACATCGCGCTTCAGGTCCACGGCGGCTACGGCTACGTACGAGACTTTCCCGTCGAGCGGGCGCTGCGCGACGTGCGCGCGACCCGGATCTACGAGGGAACCAGCGAGATCCAGCGCATCGTCATCGCGCGCAACTTGCTACGCGCGCAGTAAAAGGGGAAAACCCGGTCATGTCCGACGCACCCCGCAAGCTCCGCATCCTCGTCGCCAAACCGGGCCTCGACGGACACGATCGTGGAGCCAAAGTTGTCGCGCGTGCGCTCGCCGACGCCGGCTACGAAGTCGTGTACACCGGCCTCCACCAGACGCCCGAGATGATCGCGGCGGCGGCGGTGCAGGAAGCCGTGGATGCCGTGGGCCTCTCGATCATGAGCGGCGCGCACATGACGCTGTTCCCCGCGGTGATCGATGCGCTCGCGGCGCGCGGCGCTGGCGACCTCGTCGTGTTCGGCGGCGGCATCGTCCCCAAGGACGATCTGCCCAAGCTCGCCGAGCTCGGCGTCGCCAAGATCTTCACGCCGGGTGCGAGCACGAACGAGATCGTCGACTGGGTCGAGAAGGATCTGCGTCCCAAGGTCTCGCGGTAGCACCATGCGGGCCGTGCTCGCCATGCTCCTCTTGGCGGCGTGCCCCTCTGCGCCCGCACCGACGACGACGGCGACGACGCCCCCCACGGGCAGCGCGTCTTCGCCGAGCGGTCCGCCCGGCGACGCGAACGTGATCGATGCGCCCGAGCCGAGCCAAGAAGAGCGGCTCGCCGCGATCCAGCTCGCGATGAACTCGCTCGACGAAGCGGTGCAAGGCTGCTGGGCTCTCTCCGCCGCGGCCGAGCGCTTCGACATCGCCGGCAGCTTGCGCGTCTTGATCGACATCGCGCCCCAGAGGTCCAAGGCGACGATCGTCGAGGACACGGTGCGCAACCCGCGGCTCGCCGCGTGCGTGGTGACGGTGCTCGAGGGATACGGCTGGGCGCCGCCGCTCTACGGGCAATCGATCCAGCTGCCGTTCAAGCTGAGCGCACCGCCCGACGGGCAGAACGTCATCGATCGAAACCTCGTGCCGTGGAACGGGCAGGGCAAGGTCAGCGTCGCGGTGCTGCTCGACGACGCGAACACCGGCAACGATGCGCTCTCGCTCGTCGAGCTCGCCGTCCAGAGCGGCGGCACCACGGGCATGCGCGTCGCCGAGCGCCCCGAGGTCTGGTACTTTCTCGGGCCCGCCACGATCGGCGCCGTCGGTGCCGACGGCAAGCGCACCGTCGGTGCGGGCGACATGGCGTTCGTCGCTGCGGGCGGCGCACGCGAGCTGATCGCGACAGCGGGTGACGTGCACGCGGTCATCGCGTTCGTCCCCGGCGGGAAAGAGGGTAGCGCGCGCGCGGGCGCGTTGCCGACGCGCGAGCTCGGCAGCGTTCGCGCGGCACCCTCCAGCGCGGTGCTGTTACCCGCGGCGAAGGCCAAGACGTACGGTCCCGCCACCATCTACATCGAGCCCGCGACGCTCGCGAAGACGCCGGTCTCCGCCGAGATCCTCACGCTGCCCGCCGGCGCGAAGCTCGAGGAGCACGTGCATGCAACCGAGACCGAGGTGCTCTACCTCCTCGAAGGGCACGGCACGCTGACCGTGAAAGGCACCTCGCTCGCGGTGACGCCGACGAGCGTCGTGCAAGTTCCACCCAACACCAAGCATGCGTTCGAGGCAGCGTCCGCTGTTCGCGCGCTCCAGCTCTACACGCCCGCTGGCCCCGAGCAGCGCTTTAAGAAGAAGACGCCGTGAACATCCAGCCGATCCTCGACGGAGACATTCGAACCGCCGCGCGCCTCATGCGCGATCTCGACGACCGCGATTCGACCGCGCTGGAGACGCTCAAGGCGCTGTTCCCGCACACGGGCAAGGCGTACCTCGTCGGCATCACGGGCAACCCGGGCGCGGGCAAGTCCACCGTGGTCGACTCGCTCATCGCGCACTATCGCGCTGCGGGCGAGAAGGTCGGCGTCGTGTGCGTCGATCCGACGTCGCCGTTCTCGGGTGGCGCCATCCTCGGCGATCGCATTCGCATGCAGCGACACGCGCTCGATCCGGGCGTGTTCATCCGCAGCCTCGCCACGCGCGGCTACCTCGGCGGCTTGTCGCGCTCCACGTTCGACGTCGCGCACGTGCTCGACGCGATGGGCTACTCGCGCATCTTGATCGAGACCGTGGGCGTCGGTCAGGACGAAGTGGACGTGATGAAGGCCGCGCACACGACCGTCGTCGTCACGGTGCCGGGCCTCGGCGATGACATCCAAGCGATCAAGAGCGGCCTGCTCGAGGTCGCCGACGTGCTCGTCGTGAACAAGGCGGATCGCGAAGGCGCGGACCGCACCGAGCGTGACCTCATGCACATGCTCGACCTGCGGGCCCACGGCGAGCGCAAAGAGGTGGAGATCGTCCGCACCATCGCGACCAAGGGGACCGCGGACGGCTCGGGCATCAAGGAGCTCGGCGCCGCGATCGAGAGTCATCGCGCCAAGGTGTGGCAGGGTGCGCAGGCATCGGAACGCGCACTCGCGCGAGCCAAGGCCCACCTCGGCGAGCTCGTTCGAGCGTTGCTCGCCGATCGCGCAGCGCGCGCGATGGCGGCGCGAGGAGGGCTCAGCGAGATCGCGGCGGACGTCGTCGAGAAGTCTTCCGATCCGTGGACGATCGCCGAGCAGCTCGTGGGTGCGCTGTAGCTCACACGCGGCGCGCGTTGTTCACCCGCTGTTACCCAGGCGTGTGTGACTCGTCACGTAGAAACTGGGGCCGTCTCGACGGTGAGTGCTACGATGGACCGTCCGATACGTAGGGTGTTTATGACTGACCTAGATTTTCGAATGGGGGCATTCGTGGTCGCGGCGTCGCTCGTATCAGGCGGTTGCGGCCTGATCTCGTCCGACGTCACCAACTTCGATCTGACGCTCCCCGACAAGACGTTCACGATCGACGCGAGCGGGTGGCAGGTCGACGAGACGGCCGCCGCTGCGCTGACGGCGACGAGCTGCTCGCAGTCTCCTGCGGTGTGCGCCTCGGCCGCCGAACAAGCGTGCGCCGAGGACTGCACCGGTCGCTGTGGAAGCTCGCAGACCTGCGAGCTCGATCTCGATGTCGGCCTGTATCAGATGATCGATCTGCTGCGCGAGAAGCCCGAGCTGCAGTCGATCAACGACGAGCCGGTCATCAAGGTCACCGTCGATAGCGTCACCTACGAAGTCACCCTCAACACGCTCAACGTCGACACGCCTGCGATGGAGGTGTACGTCGCGCCGATGTCCGTCATGGATCCCGGTGATCCGTTGGCGAAGCACGTCGGCACGATTCCGTCGGTTCCCGCCGGAACTACCGTGCTCACGCCGACGACGATGACGTTCACGGCGAACGGCAAGGCGGAGCTCGTGAACATCATGGCGACGTTCAAGACGCCGTTCAATCTCATCGTCGGCAGCACGCTGACGGTGAAGGCGGGTGCGCCGGTGCCGAGCGGTCGCCTCGACGCGGTGGTTCACATCAAGGGCCACGCGGGCCTCTAGATCGTCGTCGGCGCGGCCTCGACCTCGACGGTGGCATCGACCTTCCCGTCGGTCGCGCCGTCGACCGCGTCCTCGACCTCATCGATCGGGGCCATCGGTTCGGGCTCCTCCGCGGTGCTCTCGACCTCTGGCATCTCCTCCCGGGTCTCGTAGGACTTCTCCTCGAGCTTCTTCTCGGTGCGCATGACAACGATCGTGTCGACACCCTCGAGGCGCTTGCGTGATGCGAGCGCTGCCGACGAGCCGAGCTTGCCGCCGTTCTCGAAGGCCTCGCGCGCTTCGTCGAGCTGATCGAGGTGCTCGTACGCGGTGCCGAGGTTGTTCCACATATAGCCCGTCGCGCCCTTCTTGCTGGTCGCGGTGAGGAGCGAGTCGATCGCCTCGTCGTACTTCTTCAGCGAGAGCTGCACGAAGCCGAGGTTGTTCCACGCCCAGACGTTGTCCGGGTTCAGCTCCGTCGACTGGCGGAACGCGAGGATCGCGGCGTCGTAGTTGTGGCGCAGGAGCTCCGCGCGGCCGAGCGTGTTGTACGCCTGGCTCGATTCTGGAGCGAGCTTGACGGCTTTGTTCGCGCTCTTGATCGCGTTGGCGCGCTCGTTCTTCGCGATGAAGTAGCGCGCGAGCTCGACGTGCGGCTCTGCGCTCTTCTTGTCGAGCTTGGCAGCCGCTTCGAACATGTCCTTGGCCTGCACGTCGCCCTTCTCGGCGAGCCTCTTTCCGAGCTCCATCGCCGCAGCGAACGTCGTGGGAGTCGCGAGCTCTCTCACGTCGACGACGTTCGGCCGGGTGGGCACGACCGCCGGCGACTCGGCGATCGGCTCGGGCGTCGGGACGGACATCGGCGACGAGCCGCTGTCCTTCACCGTTGGCGCCGGCGTGCGATCACCACCACCACAGGCGGCGAGCGAAACGAGAGAGACGAACACGATATTCTTCACGAGCAGAGACTTCATTGGTGGACCCCTACGGGGTGAACCCCCGGTTTGCGGATCCAGCTCACTTCACCCGACGTGCCACGTGCGCACTCGAAGCGGAACGCCAACTTGTGTGCGCGTGTGGGTGCGCAGACACGGCGGGCGTCCTCGGCCGACCGCGGAATCGCAAAAGCGACTCACGTGCCGGCGTCGAACGCGATGCCGATGCGGATCATTCCTTCACCGACGAGCTTCGTGGTCGAGATGCGCGTCGTCGTCGGCGGATCTCCGTCGTCCATACAACCCGTGTCGCAATCTTCCCGGGTGCCGCGCACGTGGCCGATCGATGCACCGAACTGCAGCGAGGTGAAGAACGTGTCGCCGACGAGCCAGCTCCAACCGATCATCGCGCGCCCTCCATAGAACGTCGTCTTCTCGCTCGTCTGCTCCCAGAACGGACCGAGTGCCGTGCCGTCCTCCGTGCGGTGCACGAATCCCGCATCGACGAAGTAGCCGTCGAACGCACGGCGCGGGAAGTACATGTAGCTCGCGCCGAGATCGGTGGTGAGCCCATCGTACGATGTCTCGGACGCGAAGATGTCGCCGTAGGGATAGCGCGCGACGTTCGCGCGAACGACGTGGTGCGTGGCGAAGCCGACGTAGAGCGAGGCGCCGAACGCCGTGTCCTTCGTGAACCACCGGATCGGCGGGTTGACGGCGAGCGCGATGCGCGCAGGTGGCAAGGCGGTGGCGCGCGTGTCCGCGCTCGAGGCGGGGACGCCCGGCGTCACTTCATCGGCGTGGGCGATCGGCAGTAGGGGGGCGCAGGCGAGAAGCGAGGCGAGGAGGCGACTCATCATCGCGTCGACGACTGCACGGCGTTTGCCATCGAACCTCGGGGGCCAAGTCCGCAGACCGAGGGCGGTCCGACCGCCAGGTTCTCGACGCAGAGCACGCAGCTCCGGTGAAGCGCCAACCTTTGCCATCAGTTGGAAACCTGCGGCGGTGATGACATTCTCGTCGCGTGCGTGACGGCCCGTGTCTGGACGAGCCCACCGTCCTCGCGTTCATCGCCGGTCGCGTGGTCGGGGACGGCGTCGACGACCACCTGGCGTCGTGTCCTGCCTGCTGCGATCTCGTGGTGCACGCGGCGCGGACCTCGTTCGCTGCCGGCACACCTCTCCACGCGGAGCCGACACCGTCGGTCGCCGACACGGTGCGCGCGACTCCGCGAGCGAAGAGTGAGAGTGCGGCGGTGCCCGCCGAGCGGTACACGATCGACGCGCTGATCGGGTCGGGCGGGCAGGCGCTCGTCTACAAGGCGCGCGACAACCTACTCGGCCGGACGATCGCGCTGAAGCTGTTGCGCGACACGAACGACGCTGGTGTGCTCGACGAAGCGCGTCTCGCGGCCACGCTGAACCACCCGAACATCGTCGCGATCCACGATGCGGGGCGTCTGTCGAGCGGGCAGGTGTACCTCGCGATGGAGCACGTCGCGGGAGGATCGCTCGATCGATGGCTGTCTCGCGCGCGCAGATCGCGAGCGGAGATCGTGCGCGTGCTCGTCGAGGCAGGGCGCGGGATCGCGATCGCGCACGAAGCGGGCATCGTTCATCGCGACATCAAGTCCGCGAACATCCTCGTCGGCGATGATGGCCGCGCGCGCGTCACCGACTTCGGTCTCGCCACGCTCGGCGATCGCGACCTCGTCGCCGGCACGCTGCCATACATGGCACCCGAGCAGCTCGCGGGACACGCCACCTCGGCGAGCGATCAGTTCGGCTTTGCAGCGACGGCGTGGGAGGCGTTGACCGGCTCGCTGCCGTACGCGGTCACTCGTCGCGCTGACACCGACAGCGCCCAAACGCACGCGGCGGCGATCGCGGCCGGCATCGTCGCACCCGCGCAGACGCTCCCTCGTGCGATCGAGCGCGCGTTGCGCCGCGGCCTCGAGCCGGACGCGGCGAAGCGGTGGCCGTCGATGCGTGCGTTGCTCGATGCGATGTCATCGGATCCCGCGCGGCGCTGGAAGCTCGCGGGGGCCGGCGCTGTCGCGATCGCGATCGGCACGACGACGTTCGCGGTAGCGGCGCGTGCGCCGGACGGCGCGGAGCCTTCCTGCGAGTACGCACCCGCCGCCATCGCCAGCGAACAGCGCACGACGATCGAGCGCGCGTTCGCTGCGTCGAAGAAGCCGTTCGCCGCGGCGATCCAGACGCGCGTCCTTGGCGAGCTCGACGCGTACGCTGCTGCGATCGACGCGCAACGCGCGGATGCGTGTCGTTCCACGCGTGGGGGTACGCAGAGCGCCGAGCTCCTCGATCTGCGCGAGCAGTGCCTCTACGAGCGGTCGCGCGCGCTCGCGGCGGTGGGCGAGGTGCTCGCGCGTGCGACCGACGCGGAGATCGAGAATGGTGTGTCCCTCGTGCGCGGCTTGCCGTCGCTCGATCCGTGCGCGGATCGGACGTGGCTCGTCGAGCGCGTGCGTCCACCACGCGATGTTTCGACGCAGATCGCGGTGACACGAATCGCCGAGCGCATCGCCACGAGTACCGCCGAGCTTCGCGCGGGAAAGATCCCGCAGGCCGTTGCCACGGCAGACGAGGCCCTCGCGGAGGCGCGCACGATCGACCACGTGCCCACGCGTGCGCGCGCGGAGCTCGCCGCCGGACAGGCGCGCGCGAAGACCGGGGAGACGAAGCTCGCCGAGCAGCACCTGCAGGATGCCGCGCAGCTCGCGCAGCGAGGCAAGGATGACCTGACCGCGGCGGATGCGTGGATCGAGCTCGTGAAGGTGATCGGCCACGGCAACGGTCGTTACGACGAAGCGCACCGCTATGCCGGCTTCGCCGAGGCGACCGCGGCGCGGCTCGGTCATGCGCGCGATCAACGCGCGCGGCTCGCGTACTACCGCTGCGCGATCTTCGATCTGCAGGCGAGGCTCGAGGACGCGACGCGTGCGTGCGACGAGTCGATCACCGCGTGGACCGGGTCGCGCGGCGAGGATGCGCCCGAGGTCGCCGACGTGCTCGTCGTGGCCGCCCGCGTCGCGTTCAAGTCGGCGAAGCGCGACCTCGCGGAGAACGCGATCGCGCGCGCACTCGCGATCCGAGAGGCCACGCTCGGCCCCGACCATCCAGCGATCATGGAGGCGCTGTTCGCGCAGGGACAGTTCGCGATCGGCGCCGGCAAGCTCGACGTCGCGCAGGCCGCGTTCGAGCGCGGCATGCAGATCGGCCGCGCGTCGCTCGGCGAGGACTCGATGCCGATGGCTTCGCTCTATTCGCAGATGGCGTCCCTCTTGGATCGCCGCGGAGACTTCACGGCGGCCCTCGCGTCGATCGAACGTTCGAGCGCGATCCGCGCGCGCGTCGGCGGCGACGACCACCCGGAGATGGTGTTCAACCATATCCAAACCGCCCGCATCCTCGAGTCGCTCGAGCGCGATGCCGACGCGGAGGCTCGCTACCGTCAGGCCTACTCGATCATCCACAAGCGGCTCGACGGGAACCACCCGTCGCTGACGGCGCTGCTCCAGGATCTCGGCCGATTGCACGCGCGCATGGGCAAGCCGACCGAAGCGCGCGCGGAGCTCGAAGAGGCGCTCCGCGTGGCGAAAGCGAGCGAGGAGCCGATCGCGATCGCTGCCGCCACGACTGCGCTCGCCGAGCTGTTTCACCTGGGCAATGCGCCCGCGCAGGCGCTGCCGCTCTACCTCGAGGCGCTCGCGATGTACGAGACGCTCCTCGGTCGCGATCATCCGCAGCTCGTCGCGACGCTGCACAACCTCGGGCTCGCGTATCTCGATCTGAAGAGACCGCGGGAGGCGGTCGCTCCGCTCGCGCGCGCGGTCGCCCTCGAAGAAACGGTCACCGGCCCCGCGTCAGCGTTGCTGTTGCCGATCCTCGAGGGGCTCGGCGACGCGCAGCTCGGCGAGAATGATCGCGCGAGCGCGCGCGCGACCTGGGAGCGCGCCATCGCCCTCGAGGGCGCTGATGTCGCCGCGGTCAAAGCAAAGCTCGCTGCGCTCCTGAAGTAGCCCGGGATCGCGGGTTTGCACGATTCCCCGGCGATTTCTTCCGCGCGTACGCAAAACGCGTGAGGCGGTCGCGTCAGGCCAGTGAACCCCTGAAGGACTGACCACGATGAAGACTGTCTTGCTCCTGTTTGTCGTTTCCGCCTGCAGCATGTTGCCGTTCCCTGGAGGTGGCGGTGGCCAGACGCAGGTCCACTCCTCGGAGACCTCGTCGAGCTCGTCGACCGAGGAGATCAACGGACATGCCCTCGACGACGAGGATGAGGATCGCGGCCGCGGTCGCCGCACGAGCCGTCGCGATGACGACGACGATGACGATCGTCCGAAGAAGAAGAAGTCGAAGCACGACATGGATTTTGGCAAGACCTGCACCAAGAACAGCCAGTGCGAGAACGAGGCGTGCTTCGTCGGCGGCGGTACGCTCGGGTACTGCACGAAGATGTGCAACTCGTGGACGGAGTGCCCGTCGCACTGGGAGTGCAAGCGGACCCACAACGCGCCGCAGCGCATCTGCTTGCAGGATCGCTGAGCGCGACGCGGTGATCGATGTTGTTGCACGCGCGACGCCGGGCGGTCAGGATGCGTTCGGTGCGCGCGGAGCTGACGCAAGGACTGCTCGAGAGTCTTGGTGACTCGTACGATGATCTGCAGGGCGCCGCCGCCGACATCGTCGCGGCGATCGAAGCCGCGCACCCGATAGGGTGGGTCGAAGGTGGGCGGTTCGGTCGCTACCTCGCGCGCCGCCTCGAGCCCGGCGTGTCGCCGCGCGCGTCGCTGGCCGAGCTGTGGATCGCGGATCTCTACCTGGTCTGCGCGGTCATCGACGGCGTGCGGTCTGCGCTGCTGGCATTCGAGCGAGTGCTCGTGCGCGACGTATCTCCGGCGATCCGCTCGATCGCGGGTAACGCGGCGAACATCGACGAGACGCTGCAGCTCGTGCGCGAGAAGCTGCTCGTGCCCGTGGACGGCGTGTTGCGGCTGGAGTCGTACTCGGGGCACGGTCCGCTCGGCGGCTGGTTGCGGGTGTCTGCGCTGCGCGTCGCGATCTCGGAGAAGCGCCGCATGCGACCCGAGCTAACGCCCGACGAGGATCTCGAGGCCATCCTGGATCTCGCGCCGAACGCGGAGATCAAGGTGCTCGCACGCGAAGCGAGCCACGATCTGCGCGCCGCGCTCGGCGCCGCGATCGCCGCGCAGCCGGCGCGCATCCGCGCGGTGCTGCGCATGTACTACGTCGCGCGTCACGGCGTGGAGGACATCGGGCGCGTGTACAACGTGCACGCGTCCACGGTGTCGCGCTGGCTCACCAAGGCGCGCGAGGACATCTTGGCCCTGACGCGCGAACACCTCGTGGCACGGCTGCAGACGTCGCAGGTGGACAGCTTGCTCGGCCACGCGGCGAGCCTCGAGATCAGCATCGAGTCATTGCTGCGCTCTCGCCCTGTCTAGGAGCTCACGCCGTCGCGGCGCCGCTAGCGCGCGGGAACGTACTCGCCGAAGCGCTTGCGCAGAACATCGGCGATTTCACCGACGGTCGCGTACGCCTTCACCGCGCCGACGATCGGGGCGACGAGGTTGCCGGTGCCGGCCGCCGCGTCGTCGAGCGCTTGCAGCGAGCGCGCGTGCTCGGCGGCGTTGCGCTTCGCGCGCAGCGCCTGGAGGCGGCGCACCTGCTCCTCCTCGAGCGCGGGATCGATCGTGGCCACGGGCACGGGCTCCTCTTCGGCCATCACGTACTCGTTCACGCCGACGACGATGCGCTCCCTGCGCTCCACGGCGCGCTGGTGCTCGTACGCGCGGCGCTCGATCTCGCGCTGCGGGAAGCCGACCTCGATCGCCTTGGGCATGCCACCGAGCTCGGCGATCTTGGCGAAGTACTCCTGGGCGCGCTTCTCGATGTCGGCCGTGAGCGCCTCGACGGCGTAGCTGCCCGCGAACGGATCGATGAAGTCGGCGACGCCGCTCTCGTTGGCGATCACTTGCTGCGTGCGCAGCGCGATGCGCGCGGCCTCTTCCGTGGGAAGCCCGAGCGCCTCGTCGTAGCTGTTCGTGTGCAGCGACTGCGTGCCGCCCATCACCGAGGCGAGCGCTTGTAGTGTCACGCGCACGACGTTCACGAGCGGCTGCTGCGCCTGCAGGGTCACGCCGGCGGTCTGGCTGTGGAACCGGAGCATCTGGCTCTTCGGGTTCTTCGCGCCGAACCGATCGCGCATGATCTTCGCCCACAGCGTGCGCGCGGCGCGGAACTTCGCGACCTCTTCGATGAAGTTGTTATGCACGTTGAAGAAGAACGATAGACGCGGCGCGAAGTCGTCGACGGGCAGCCCCGCCGCGATCGCAGCCTCGACGTACGCGATGCCGTTCGCGAGCGTGAACGCGACCTCTTGCACCGCGTCCGATCCGGCCTCGCGAATGTGGTAGCCGCTGATCGACACGGTGTTCCACTGCGGAACGTTCGCCGCGCAGTACGTGAACGTGTCGGTGATGAGCCGCATCGATCCGGCGGGCGGATAGATGTACGTCCCGCGCGCGATGTACTCCTTCAGGATGTCGTTCTGGATCGTGCCGCGCAGCTCGGCCGGCGGCGTGCCTTGCTCCTCGCCGACGGCGATGTAAAGCGCGAGGAGCGTGGCCGCGGTCGCGTTGATCGTCATCGACGTGGAGACGTCGCGGAGCGGGATGCCATCGAACAGGACGCGCATGTCCTCGATCGAGTCGATCGCCACGCCGACGCGTCCGACCTCACCGCGACACGCGGGGTGATCCGAATCGCGGCCCATCTGCGTGGGCAGGTCGAACGCGACCGAGAGGCCCTTGCCGCCCTGCGCGAGGAGGTACTTGTAGCGGCGATTCGACTCGGCCGCGGTCCCGAAGCCTGCGTACTGGCGCATCGTCCAGAGCTGGCCGCGGTACATCGTCGGCTGGACGCCGCGCGTGAACGGGAACTGGCCGGGCTCCGCCGTGCTCGCAGGCGGTGCGTCGGTGGGACCGTAGGCCCCTTTGATCTCGATGTCGGCGTCGGTAGCGAACCGCTGCTTCCGCAACTTCGGTGGGCGCGAACGATCACTCACCGGCCGCATATAGCAGAGATCCGCTATCATCGACGCGTGGTCCGCACCCTCGCTGCACTCGCGTTCATCGCCGGGACCGGCACCGCGGCGGTCGTCATCGCTCAGAAAAAGACAGTGATCCGCGGCGACGTGATGGCCGCGGACCTGCTCCAGCAGCTGACGCCGCGTGGCATCAGCGAGGTCTCGTGCGACGACGCTCCCGTCGAGGAGAAGGGAGCCACCTTCATCTGCCGCGTCGCGGCCACCGACGGCTCGCGAGCCACGGTCGAGTACACGATGGACCGGCAAGGGGCCATCACCGGCAAGCAGCTCGGCGACATGAGCTACGACCGCGGCCCTGCCGAAGCGCCCGTGCGCCCCCGCGATTCGAACGACGACCCCTGGCAGTAGCGCGCCCGGGCTCTGTGATAAAAGGAGCCCGAATGCCGAACTACTCGAAGCTGCACGATCTCATCAGCCATCGCGTCACCATCGAGTACGACACGGGCGCGCGGATCACCGGCTACCTGGCGTCGTGCCAGCCGAGCTCGGGGCCCGTCGAGTTCGCCGTGCTCTCCGAGGCCAAGCTCATCGACTCGCGCGGTCGCGTGGTCCGCGAGGCCGGCGAGCTCACGCTCTGCCCGAACGTGCTCACGTCCATCGCGCTCGACGAAGGTCCGCGCGGTCGCGACCTGAAGTAGTTACGCCTCGCCGATCGATCCGCCGAAGCGGGCGACGAGAACGTCGTCGTGATCGTCGGACATCGTGGTCACGCGCTGGATCGCGTCGAGGATCTCGCTGCGGTCCAAGTCGAGCGTGGACCGCTCGCTGACGAGCAGCAGCTGGTCGCCGTCCACCGCGAACGCGGCGCCCGCGAGCGTGGCGTTGAGGCCGAGCACGTGCGAGTAGAGCTCGGCGCGATCGACCTTGTCGTTCATGGTCATCACGACCGCACACACGCGGAGGTGCGTGAAGTCCGCGCGGTTGATCAGCGTCACGCGGGTGACCGCCGAGCCCTTCGGGATGCGCCACGCGTGCAGGCTCTGGGGATCTTTCAGCTGGCTTTGCGGCGGCGGATGGCCAAGCTCGCGAAGGACATCCTCGACGAGGGCCAAGGTCGACGCCAAGTTGGTCTCGCGCTGGTTCGCAAACAGAGCAGAAGGCACGGACGAAGGTTACCGCGGAACGCGCTACAGTTGGGCGATGAGCACGGACGACGACGCCAACGCGCCGGACTCGTCCGAGAGCGCGTCGTCGAAGGCGGCGGACGCAGAACCTTCGCCGACGCCTCCGCGCCGCACCAGGCGCACGCTCCGGCTCGCCATCCTCGGCGCGATCGCGCTGTCGCTGACAGTCTTCTTCGTCGCGCGGCGCGGCTCGTCGGGATCGGGATCGGAATCGGGATCGAATGGGAGTGGAACGACGGGGTCGGGCGCGGCGATTCGCGCACCCGAAGGCCCGACGCTCGGCGTCGACGATCCGACGGGCGTGCGACTCACGGGCTTCGTCATCGACGGCGCGGGGAATGCGGTCGTCGGCGCCGAGGTGACGGCGGAGCTCGAGAAGGGCGTCCCCGACAAGGCGCTCGCGCCATCGGCGCCCGCAGGCTCGGGCGCTGGATCCGGCGCAGGCTCGGGCGCAGGATCCGGCAGCGCGTCGGATGCCCCCCTCGTCCACACGGGGCAACCCACGCGACAGGATGGGCGCTTCGTCATCGGTGGGCTCACCGCCGGGCGCTATCGATTGCGCGTGAGCGGCAAGGGCCTCTTATCCGCCGAGGTGCGCTTCGTTCCCGTCCCGAGTGATGCCACGCGCATCGTCGTCGCGCGGCAGGTGTCGATCACCGGCGTGGTGCTCGACGAGGGCAAGCCCGCAGCGGGAATCACCATCGGCTTGCGCGGCGACGCGATCGGCGGCGGCATCGAGAGCAAGAGCGGCGCGGACGGCGCGTTCGCATTCGACGATCTACCCGAGGGTCGCTATCAACTCTTCGCGTACAAAGGCGCGCTCGCCGCGCGGGCCGTGCGCGTGAATCGCTTGGGTACGGGGCCGTTCGCGCCGATCGAGCTGCGGCTCGAGCCCGCGTCGATCGTCGTCGGCAGGATCATCGACAAGGATGAAGGCACCGGCCTCGCGGGCGCTGTCGAGCTGCGGCCAAGTGGTGACGATCAAGCGCCGCGCTATGCGCGCAGCGGTAGCGACGGGGTGTTTCGCATCGAGGGCGTCCCGAACGGACGGTGGATCGCCGACGCGTTTTCGCCCGGCTATCTGAGCCCCGGTGGCCTGGAGCTCGAGGCAGGAAAGGGCGTGCCGGAGCTCGCGCTCGCGAAGGGCGCGGCGGTGGAGGGCAAGGTCGTCGACGGCGAAGGCAAGCCGATCGAAGGCGCGACCGTGCGCGCGCTCGGCCTCGGCGAGAAGGGCGTCGAGACAAGCGAGCTCGTCGAGATGGATCAGCTGCGGCGCTTCAGCGGCATCGTCGTCGCCCAGGCGCCGACCGCCTTGACCATCGTCGGCGATCCGACGTTTCTGCCGCGCGGCGAGCTCGGGGTGATGCTCGGACCGATTCCACCGCTGCCGGCGCCGGGTGCTGCCGTCGCCAAGCCGGCAACGCTCGATCCGACGATGGCGCACATGGCGAGCGCCGCAGCGCCGCTGCCCGCCATGGGGCGGCCCCCGATCTGGACCACGGGTCCCGACGGTGCGTTTCGTATTCACGGGCTGCCGAAGGGCAAGCTCTCCGTGCTCGCGATCGCGCCGGGCTTCGCCGAGGGACGCAGCAAGCACGTGAGCGTCGAGGGCGCGCAGGTCGTCACCGGCGTCGAGGTCGTGCTGTCGCCCGGCACGTTCGTGATCGGAAAGGTGACCGATCAGCATCGGGTGCCCGTCGTGGGCGCGCAGGTGACGGCAACGCCCGAGGTCGGCAATCCGATCGACGCGTTCACCGACGCGAGCGGCGAGTATCGCCTCGGCCCGATGATCGGGACGGTCGACATGCACGCGAGCTCGTACGGCCACGGCGACGCGAAGCGCAAGGTCGAGCTACCCGTCGCGAAGGGACGCACCGCCGCCGAGCATCGCGAGGACTTCACGCTCGTCGTCGCGGACGCGACGCTCGCGGGGACGCTCGACGACGCGAACGGCACCGCGGTGAGAGGCGCGCAGATCGAGGTCGTCGGCGGCGCGGGTGATGGCCGGCGCGCGGTGGCAGCGGCCGATGGTACGTTCTCGATCGACATGCTGCCGGCGGGTCCGTTGACGATCCGCGTGCGTCACCCGGACTATCCGCCCGCAGAGCTCGATGCCAACGCGACGAGCGGCGCCGTGCAGCGCGTGCGGCTGAAGATCCCGCTCGGTGGTGCCGTCGAGGGCGCGGTGATCGATGCGACGAGCGGCGCACCGCAGACGAGCATCGTGATCACGGCGACGGGACCGGAAGGTGCGGCGGCGGAGGCCACGACCGACAAGAACGGGCGCTGGAGGCTCGGGCCTCTCGCGGTCGGCGCGTGGAAGCTCGTCGTGAAGCTACCTGGCTTCCTCGCGTACTCGCGCGAGATCGAGGTGCCCGCCGCGCGCACGCCGGGCCAGACGTCGGTGCGTGACGTCCGTCTCGATCTCGCACGCGGCGCTCTCGTGGGAGGTACGGTGCGAGATGCGCGCGGTCAACGGCTCGCAGGCGCCATCGTTCGCGTGGTGCCCGCCAGCGGAACGGGGACGGCCGTCGAGGGCGCCGCGGATCATCTCGGCGAATTCAAGATCCGCGACGCGCCGACGGGCGATGTGATCGTCACGGCCACCAAGGACGACGCGACCGGCTCCACACGGGTCACCGTGCGGCCCGGCGACGAGATCCTCGGCCTGTCCATCGACACGCGATAGGACACGCGATAGGGCACGCGATAGGGCGGGTCGCTCGCGCTACGGTGCGTGCATGGCGGAACCAAGCATCGAGCCGGTGATCGGCACGCAGCACAGCGAGCTGCCCGATCGCGACATGCAGCGAACGATCAACTTCCTGCGCGCTGTGTGGAAGCTCGGCGCCTGCCGGACGTGCGGCCACCATCACTACGAGCTCAGCGCCGTCGTCGTTCACCGCATCGTGAGCGACATGGCCACGCTCGCGGACTCGCGCGCGCTGCGCCGCCCGACGGCATCGCTCACGTGCAACACGTGCGGCGAGGTCCGCTTCGTCGATCTGAGCGTCGCGAAGATCGTCGCGCCGTCCCCGGGAAATCCGCAGCGCTAGCGACGGCGAACGCGGCCGATGTCGATGATCATCGTCGGCTGGCTGTGAACGTCTTCGTCGGCGAAGATGGGCGTGACGCCCTGTTGTCCGCGACCCGTTCCACGCGCGGGGGCGGGCGGCGGCTGCGTCGGTGAACGCGGTGGCCTCGTCGGCGGGCGCATGCGGCGCGGGCCGTTGTCGAGGATCACCGTGTTCTGCTCGTGGATGTCGACGCGCTCTTGGTGATCGACCTTGGGCATCGTCGTGAAGTTGGAGTCACCCGAGAAGTCGTCGTGGTGATCCATCCCGCCGTGGCCCGTGCCGTGCTCCGCTTCGCGCGCCGCGATGATCGAGACCGACGTCGGCTTGGGCTGGAACGGAACCTCCGGCGGCTCGAAGTCCGCGTCGCGCACCATGAGGCTCTCGCCGACGTCATCGCTCGGCTCGTCGGTCATGACGAACTCTTCGAGCATGCGTAGCTCGCGCTCGATCTCGGTCGCGAACATCTTGCGGATGAAGCGCCCGAGGTGCGACCGAGAGTAGTTCGGCATGAACTTGCGCAGGAACGCGCGCAAGTCCCCTTCGACCTCGGCGGCGGTTTGGTAGCGGCTCGCGCGACTACGCGTGAGGCAGCGGTCCGTGATCTGCTCGAGCTCGGGCGGCAAGCCCGGCGTGAGCTCGCCGACCGGCCGGTACTTCGCGTCGCGAACTTTGATCAGGAGGTCCATCTCGTTCGTCGCGGTGAACGGAGGGATCCGCGTCAGCATCTCGTACAGACACGAGCCGAGCGAGAACACGTCGCTGCGGTGATCGAGCTTGCGGCCGAGCGCCTGCTCGGGGCTCATGTACTTGACCTTGCCCTTGATGACGCCGGTCTTGGTGGTCACGCGCGACAGCGTCGCTTTTGCGATGCCGAAGTCGCACAGCTTCACCTCGCCGGCGTAGCTGCAGATGATGTTCGACGGCGACACGTCGCGATGGATGATGCGAAGCGGTTTGCCGCGCGAATCCACCGCCGAGTGCGCCGCGTGCAGCGCGCTGCCGACCTCGGCCGCGATATACGCCGCGTGCTCCGGCGGGATCGGCTTCTTCTTCGAGCGGCAGCGCTCGAGCACGGTGCGCATGTCCTTGCCGTCGACATGCTCCATCGCGATGAAGTACTCGCCGTGCGCGCGCGCGAACTCGTAGACGCGCGCGATGCTCGCGTGACGAAGGACGCTCGCGATCTTCGCCTCGTCGACGAGCATCTGGATGAAGTCGTCATCCTCGGCGAGGTGCGCGAGCACGCGCTTCACCGCGACCAAGTGTGGCTGGCCCGTCGCATCGAACGTCTTCGCTCGATAGATCTCCGCCATGCCTCCGAACGCGATGCGATCGAGCAAATGGTAACGACCGAGCTGTTGAGCTCTTCTCACCGGCTCGCCCAGCGTAGCGTGTCTCGACGACGTCTCGGTAGGACTACATGTCCCACCCGGATGGCGATCGGCAGATGATCCGCTATCATCGCGTCATGTCGCGTTGGCTCCTCCTCTCCATCGTTCTCGTCTCCGCTGCCTGCTCCAAGTCCGCGGGCCCTCAGAACCAGGACACGGGGAAGAGCGTCGAGAGCAGCGGCAACGGCGAGAAGATCGCGGTTCCCGGCGGTGCGGCACCGGAAGGCGCGCCGCGCGGAATGGGCGGCACCGAGTCAACCGCCACCATCGCCGGCGGCGACGACGCGTTCAAGCTCAAGCCCGAGGAGGGCAGGCTCCAGATCGAGGTGCCGCCGGATGCCAAGGCGGGCGCCGAGGTCATCGCGAAGGTCGTCGTGATCCCGAGCGACAAGTACAAGGTCAACAAAGAGTTCCCGACGAAGCTGACGCTCACGCCGCCCGCTGGCGTTGCGATCGCGAAAGCGGAGATGAAGGCTGGCGGCGCCGATGAATCCAAAGGCGACGCGGACGCGCTCGATGATCGGCAGCTCGTGTTCAGCGTGAAGCTCACGCCGGAAGCGGGCAATCACACCATCGACGGCACGTTCAAGTTCGCCGTCTGCGACAAGGACACGTGCCTCGCCAAGAAGGAACAGATCAGCATCGCCGTCGCGGCGAAGTGATCGTGGCACGAGGGCGGTGACGACGACGAGGTGATACCTTGTCGTCGATGGCGGATACGGATCCTTCCGCGGTGAAAGACCTTCTCGCGGGACTCGGCACAGCGGTGCGCGACGACTTCACGCGCAACCGCCGCGTGATGTCGTTCGCGGAGTACTTGCAGCTCGTGGTCGCGCAGCCGGCGCGGCAGCTGCGCTCCTCGACGCAGTACATCGTCGACGCGTTCGATCACTTCGGCACCCAGATGGTGAAGTATCCGTGGGGCGAGGTTCGCCACTTCCGCATGTTCGACGCGCCGTGGGCGGGCGGCGAGGATCGCCTGTTCGGCCAGGAGCACGTGCAGAACGCGGTGTATCGCGTGCTGCGTTCGTTCATGCAGGACGGCCGCCCCAACAAGCTCATCTTGCTGCACGGACCGAACGGCTCCGCGAAGTCCACGTTCATTCGCTGCCTCGGTCGCGGCCTCGAGCATTACTCCACGCTCGAGGAAGGTGCGCTCTATCGCTTCTCGTGGATCTTTCCGTCGCAGAAGTCCACGCGCGGTGGCATCGGCTTTGGTGGCGTCGCGGGTGATGCAAAGGCCATCTCCGACGCGCTCGACTCGTTCGCCTTCTTGCCGGACGAGCAGATCGACGCGCGCCTCGGCGACGAGCTGCGCGATCACCCGCTGCTGCTCGTCCCCGTCGAGGAGCGCCAGAAGCTGATCGAGAGGCTCGTCCCCGACAACACGCTCCAGATCTCGGACTACCTGCGCATGGGCTCGCTGTCCCCGAAGAACCGCGCGATCTACGACGCGCTCCTCGCGGGCTATCACGGCGACTACCTCCAGGTGCTGCGCCACATTCGTGTCGAGCGCTTCGAGATCTCGCACCGCTACCGCACGGGCTGGGTCACCGTCGAGCCGCAGCTCTCCGTCGACGCGACCGAGCGCCAGGTCACCGCGGATCGCACGCTCGCTGCGCTGCCGCCTTCACTGCAGAGCGTGTCGCTGCACGAGTACGGTGGCGAGGTCGTCGGCGCGAACCGCGGCTTCATCGAGTTCGACGATCTGCTGAAGCGCCCGCTCGAGCACTACAAGTACCTGCTCACGACGGTGGAGCGCGCCGCGTTGTCGATGACGACCGCGACGTTGTTTCTCGATCTGTGCTTCCTCGGAAGCTGCAACGATATCCACCTCTCGGCGTTCCGCGAGATTCCGGACTTCCAGAGCTTCAAGGGTCGCATCGAGCTCGTGCGCGTGCCGTTCATCCTCGACGTGCGGCACGAGGAGGCGCTGTATCGCGAGCGCCTGCGCGAAGCGGCGGGGCGCCGCCACATCGCGCCGCTCCCCGCGTACGTCGCGGCGCTGTGGGCCGTGCTCTCGCGCATGCGCAAGCCACAGATCGAGCGCTTCCCGTCCACGCTCGCCGAGGTCATGGGCAAGCTCTCGCCGCTCGACAAGGCGGAGCTGTACTCGACGGGGCAGGTGCCCGACGATCTGCCTCCCGATCGCGCGCGCGAGCTCGCCGCGCACATCAAGGAGCTGTATCACGAGAGCGACACGTACCCGATCTACGAGGGACGCGTCGGTGCGTCGCCGCGCGAGATGCAAGGCGTGCTGCTCGCCGCGGCGGGCGCGACTCGCTACGAGTACGTGTCGCCGCTCGTCGTCCTCGACGAGATCACGGAGCTGTGCAAGCAGGCGAGCCTCTACGAGTTCCTGCGCCAGGACGTGCAGCCCGGCGGGTATCACGATCACAAGAAGCTCATCGACGTGGTGAGGGGCCGCCTGTTCGATCGCATCGACGACGAAGTGCGCGCCTCGGTCGGCCTGGTCGAGGAGTCGGAGTACGGGCGCGTCTTCGATCGCTACATCACGCACGTGATGAACGCGATCAAGAAGGAGAAGGTGCGCAACCCGCAGACGGGGCGCATGGAAGAGCCCGACGAGAACATGATGAAAGAGGTCGAGCGGACCGTCGAGATCACCGGGCGCTCCGACGAGTTCCGCCAGAGCCTCATCGCCAAGATCGGCGCGTGGTCGCTGGATCACAAAGGCCAGAAGCCGGTGATGTCCGAGATCTTCGCCGACTTGCTGCGCAAGCTCCGCGACGCGTACTTCGAGAAGCACAAGAAGGTGATCGCGAAGGGCATCAGCGATCTCGTGATGCTGCTGTCGGGTAATGAAGGATCGCTGGGAGCGGAGGCGCGCACGCGTGCCACGGCTGCCCTCGAGACGCTCGTCAACAAGCACGGATACTCGCGGGAGTCGGCGCGCGATCTCGTCGGCGCGCTCGCGTCCATGCGCTACCGCTAGAGGTTCCTCGTGAACGGTCCGCGATCTTGCGAGGCGAGCCCAAAGCTCCGTATCCTCCGATCGTGAGGCTCGTGCGGTCAGCACTCGTCGCGGCATGCGCCGTGGCTGCCGCCGCGAGTCTCGCGATCGCCGAGCCCGAGATGCTCAAGGGGCCGTACCTGCAGGATCTCGCGCCACGCTCGATCACCGTGATGTGGCAGCTGCAACGGCCCGCCGCCGCGAAGCTCACGGTGATCGGGCCGGGCGGCTCGCGCACGATCGACGTCGAGCCGCAGCGCATCGCCGAGGCGCGCATCGAGTCGCTACAGCCGGCGAGCCGCTATCGCTACAACGTCGAGGTCGATGGCAAGACGTGGGAAGGCGAGTTCGCGACGGCGCCCGAGGTCGGGACGGACGTGCCTCACTCGTTCATCGTCATGGGCGACTCGCGCTACAGCGCCGACGCGCATCGCCGCGTCGTCGAGCGCGTCTCGCAAGAGGTTCCGGACTTCGTCCTCGGCACCGGCGACATGGTCGACGAGGGTCACCGGCAGGAGCAGTGGCAACAGTTCTTCGATATCGAGAACCCGCTGCTGCGCGACAATGTCTACTTCCCCGCGCTCGGCAATCATGACCGGCAGGGGCGCGGCCGCACCGCCGATAGCTATCGCAGCTACTTCTCGGTGCCGCAGAACGGCGGCGAGACCGAGCGCTACTACGCGTTCTCGTACGCCACGTCGCGCGTGATCGTCCTCGACTCCAACGAGTACAGCTTCGCGCTCACGGATCAGACAGCGTGGCTCGAGCGCGAGCTGATCGCGACGCGGCAGAACCCGGCGTATCGCCACATCTTCGTCGTCATGCACCACCCGCCGTTCTCGGTCTCGCTGCACGGCGGCAACCGCGATCTGCGCGAGCGGTGGACGCCGCTGTTCGAGAAGTACAACGTGAGCGCCGTGTTCAGCGGACACGACCACGTGTACTCGCGCGCGGAGTACAACGGCATCTACTACTTCATCTCCGGCGGTGCAGGTGCTCCACTCTATCCGCGGCGTCCGCGGTCGGCGGCGATCGATCTCGCGGCCGTGAAGAAGTTCGAGCGCGTGTACCACTACCTGCGCGTCTCGGTGGCCGGCAACCGGCTCGAGGTCACCGCGATTCGCGCCGACGGCACCACGATCGAGACGACGACGTGGACCGAGGGCCCGCCGCCGCCGCCGAACGTGTCGGCGATGCCCGTCGACCCCGCGCTCGCCGCTGCCGCCGGTGGTGGTAGCGCACCGATCGCCGCGCCGGCACCTCGCGCCGCACGTCGCGAGGACGGCGGATCACTCGTGTGGATCGGGCTCGGTGCGATCGGTGTGTTGCTCGTGACCGCGCTCGTCGTCGTGCGTACACTCAGGCGTTGATGCGGGCATCGCGGTGCCTCTATCGCGTCGTGTCGTGAGATGCTCCGCGCGATGGCCACCGCTGGAATCATCGTCATCGGCGACGAGATCCTGTCGGGCAAGTTCGTCGAGGAGAACGCGGCGTTCTTGATCGGCGAGCTGCGCTCGTTGGGCGTCGAGCTGCGACGCGTGGTGTACATCCCCGACGATGGTGACGACATCGCGAGCACCGTGCTCGAGCTCTCGTCGCGCTTCACGCACGTGTTCACCTCCGGCGGCGTCGGTCCCACGCACGACGACGTCACGATGGTCGCCATCGCGCGGGCGTTCGGCACGTCCATCGTTCGCCATGCCGAGCTCGAGCACCGCGTGCGCGCGTATTGGGGCGATCAGCTCGCCGAGCCAAACCTGAGGCTCGCGGACATCCCCGACGGCGCGCACCTCGTGTACGGCAACGATCACGTGTGGCCCGTCGTGGCCTACCAGAACGTCTACATCCTCCCCGGCGTGCCGACGCTGTTTCGCCGGAAGTTCGTCGATATTCGCGACCGGTTTCGTACCGAGGTGGTCACGATCGCGCGGATCTATATCGATGCCGACGAGGGGCAGATCGCGAACGACCTCGACGCGGCCGTGGCAGCGCACGCGAGCGTGAAGATCGGCAGCTATCCGCGCTTCAGCGAGAAGGACTTCAAGGTGATCGTGACGCTCGAAGGTCGCGATGGCGCCGAGGTCGCCGCGGCGTTCGCGATGCTCGTGGTGCGGATCGGCGACAAGGTCGTGCGCAGCGAAGCGCCAGCGCGTACCGGCTAGCGCGGCCGCGCACGTCGGTCGTGCACCAGAGGGGGCCGGCCCCAGCTAGGCGTACTTGGCGATCGCGCGCGCGAGGTTGTCGCGGGCGGCGGCGTCGAGCTTCTCGTGCAGCAGATCGCCGAGGAAGATCCGCGGGCGCGCGCGCATGTTCTCGAGGAACGCGCGGCGGCCGCGAGCGAAGTCGTTGTCGGGGATGCCGGCGTACTCGCGACGGATCGCGGCGTCGTACGCGTCGAACTGCGCGGGCTCCGCGCCGAGGATGGCCGTGTCGCAATCGAGGAAGTTCGCGGCGTCGCGGTCCACGTCGCCGGGGAGCAGCTGGCCGTGCTTGGACGTGAGCATGATGAGCAGGCGCGCGTAGTCCGTGGCGCCGTGCAGCTTCGCGAGATCCGCGGACTGCGCCTCGTTGTCCTTGCGCTGCGGATCGTAGATCGCGTCGTGGAAGAGGACGGCCGCGTAGACATCTGCGGGCGAATCCCAGCCAACCTCGTCCCAGACGACGTCGAACCAGCGCAGCACGTCGGCGATGTGCGTCGCGTTGTGATACGCGCGATGCGATTCCCCGTACCGGCCGAGCAGCTCGTGAACGAGGCTAGCGGGTGGGGAGGGCAGGTGACGACTCGCGAACACGGCTCCTTCCGAGGCTACACCGACAACGGCGTGGTAAGCCTGCTCTCCGATGCCTGTCCAGCCTCGCACTCCACCCGGCGTGATGGAGCTGCTCCCCCCACAGCAGCTCGCGTTCCAGCGCATGCTCGACACGATCCGTCGTGGGTTCGAGCGGTTTGGCTTTCTGCCCGTCGAGACGCCTGCGTTCGAGCTATCGGACGTGCTCCTGACCAAGTCGGGTGGCGAGACCGAGAAGCAGGTGTACTTCGTCCAGTCGTCTGGCGCGATCAAGGAGGGCAAGACGCCCGAGCTCGCGCTGCGCTTCGATCTCACGGTCCCGCTCGCGCGCTATGTCGCGCAGCACGAGCACCAGCTGAGCTTCCCGTTCAAGCGGTATCAGATCCAGCGCGTCTATCGTGGCGAGCGCAACCAGAAGGGGCGCTATCGCGAGTTCTATCAGTGCGACATCGACGTGATCGGCAAGGACACGCTGCCGCTCGCGTACGACGCCGAGTGCCCCGCGATCATCCACGCCATCTTTACCGAGCTGGCGTTCGGGCCCTTCACGATCAAGATCAATAACCGCAAGTTGCTGCGTGGCCTCCTGCAGTCGTTCGGGGTCGCCGACGAGAAGCAGGCCGCCGTGCTCCACGAGGTGGATCGGCTCGGCAAGATGCCGCGCGAAGAGATCGCCGTGCGTCTGTCGGGCGCCGAGGTAGGGATGCCCGCGGACAAGGCGAGCGCGCTCATGGACGTGCTCGCGCCGACGGCCGAGTCGGATCCGATCACGCGGCTGTCCGCGTTGCCCGCGATGAACGACGTGTTCCAGTCGGGTCTCGACGAGCTGCGGCGCGTCCGCGATGGCGCGATCGCGCTCGGCATTCCGCCGGCGCAGATCGTCGTCGATCTCTCGATCGTACGTGGCCTCGACTACTACACGGGCACGGTCTACGAGACGTTCCTCGACGACGTGCCGACGCTCGGATCGATCTGCTCGGGTGGTCGTTACGACAACCTCGCGGGGCACTACACCAAGAGCAAGCTGCCGGGCGTGGGCATCTCGATCGGCATCACGCGTCTTCTGTCGCACTTGCTCGACAGCGCGGCGTTCGTCGCGCAGAGCACCACGCACGCGATCGTGCTGAACGTCGACGCGAGCTTGTCGACGGAGTACGCGAAGATCGCCACGGAGCTGCGTGGGGCCGGGCTCAACGTCGAGGTGTTCTTCGGCGAGCAGAAGCTGGGCAAGCAGTTCCAGTTCGCCGACAAGTCGCGCATTCCGCTCGCCGTGGTGCTCGGCGGCAACGAGCACAGCGCCGGCCAGGTGAAGATCAAGGACCTGCGCGCGAGCATGGACTCGGCGCAGAAGGAGGTCACCGTGGCGCGGGCGGCGCTCGTCGAGGAAGTGAAGCGCCTGCTCGGTGACGCTCGACCGTGAGCATCGAGGCAATGACCGACGAGCCGAAGAAGCAGCCGAAGAACCCGCTCCACGGGGTCACGCTCGAGCGGATCGTGACGGAGCTGGTCGAGTACTTCGGCTGGCCCGACCTCGGCACGCGCGTCCGGATCAAGTGCTTCACGGACAACCCCAGCATCCCGTCCAGCCTGAAGTTCCTACGGAAAACACCGTGGGCGCGCGAGAAGGTGGAGAGCCTCTACCTGTTCATGCTGCGCGAGAAGAAGCGGAACGCGTAGCGGTCGAGATCGCTGGCGTTTGTGGTAAACCCCGACGCAATGGATCCCGGTGACTTGGTCTTGCGCGGCGGACGAGTCTTCGTCACCTCCGCAGATCGAGGTCCGAGCGTCCAAGCCGTCGACGTACGGATCCAAAAGGGTCGCATCGTCGAGATCGGGCGCGGCCTGGTCGGCGGGCGCATCGTCGACGTGAAGGATCTGTGGGTCGTTCCCGGGCTCATCGATCTACACGTGCACCTCCGCGAGCCCGGCCAGGAGTACAAGGAAGACATCGAGACGGGGACGCGCGCGGCAGCGGCTGGTGGGTTCACCACGATCTGCTGCATGCCGAACACCAAGCCGGTGAACGATCAGCGCACGGTCACCGAGCTGATCGTGCGCCGCTCGCGCGAGGTCGGCGCGGTGCGCGTGCGTCCGATCGGCGCGATCACGCAAGGCCTCGAGGGCAAGGCGCTCGCCGACATCGCGGACATGAAGGAAGCGGGCATCGTCGCGATCTCCGACGACGGACGGCCCGTGATGAACGCGGGGCTCATGCGCCGCGCGTTCGAGTACGCGCGCACGTTCGATCTTCCCGTCGTGCAGCACGCCGAGGATCTGCACCTCAGCGAGGGCGGCGCGATGAACGAGGGCGTGGTCGCCACGCGCATCGGCATCAAGGGGCAGCCCGCATGCGCCGAGAGCGCGATGGTCGCGCGCGACCTCGAGATCGTCGAGTGGACGAACGCGCGGTATCACGTCGCGCACGCGTCGACGGCGCGCACGGTGGCGCTCGTTCGCGAGGCCAAGCGCCGCGGGCTCGCGGTGACGTGCGAGGTCACGCCGCACCACCTCGCGCTCACGGACGAAGCGTGCAGTCATTACGACACGAGCACCAAGGTGATGCCGCCGTTGCGCACGGCCGCGGATCAGGAAGCGCTGCTCGAGGCGCTCGTCGACGGAACCATCGACGCGATCGCCACGGATCACGCGCCGCACTCGCCCGTCGAGAAGGACGTGGAGTTCGAGTGCGCCGCGCCCGGCATGCTCGGCCTCGAGACAGCGCTGCCGCTGATCCTCGACTTCGTGCGCATGGGATCGCTCGACGACACGCGCGCGATCGCGGCGCTGACGAGCGGTCCGGCGCGCTGCTTCGGCTTGCCGGGTGGTGCGCTCGCCGTCGGTGCGGTCGCGGATCTGTGCGTGATCGATCCCGAGCGTCCGCTCACGATCACCGCGGACGCGATCCTGTCGAAGTCGAAGAACACGCCGTTCTTGAACCAGCAGCTCGCCGGTCGCGCGGTGCTGACGCTCCTCGAGGGACGCGCGATCTTCGATCTCGATGCGAGGCTCGCATGAGCACACCGACGCCACGTTGGCCCGCTGCGCTGGTTCTCGCGAATGGCACCGTGTATCGGGGCGAAGGCTTCGGTGCGCGGATCGAGTCGATCGGTGAGGTCGTGTTCAACACGTCCATCACCGGCTACCAGGAGATCGTCTCGGACCCGTCGTACTGCGGGCAGATCGTGGTGATGACCGCGACGCAGATCGGGAACGTCGGCGTGAACGCGTCCGACATCGAGGCCAAGAAGGTGGCGTGCGCGGGCCTCGCGATCCGCGAGCTCTCGCCGATTCCCGCGAGCTGGCGCGCCGAGGGCACGCTGCCGGACTGGCTCGAGAAGAGCAACGTGCCGGGCATCGATGGCATCGACACGCGCGCGCTGACGCGCATGCTGCGCGACCACGGGGCGATGAACGGTGCGATCACGCCGCACGTCGACGCGATCGATGCGGTCCTCGAGCGCGTACGCGCGGCGCCGGCGATGGATGGCCTGGACCTCGTTCCACGCGTGACCTCGTCGGAGAAGTACGAGTGGAGCGAGCCCACGTGGCGCGCCGCCGATGACGGTCGCGCCGTCGTTCCGCCGCCCGTGTCGGTCCACGTCGTCGCGTACGACTTCGGCATCAAGGAGAACATCCTCCGTCAGCTGCGCGACATCGGCGCGCGCGTCACGGT
>JAEYYV010000083.1 GCA_023428295.1 Pseudomonadota bacterium | reverse complement strand
GCCTTCGCCTTCTTCTTGGTCGAGGGCAGCGGGCGATCGATCTTCTCGCCGCGCAGCAGCTTGTCGATGTCGTTGCCGTCGAGCGTCTCGTGCTCGAGCAGCGCCTCGGACACGAGCTCCAGCTCCTTGCGGTGCGCCGTGAGCAGCTCCGTGGCGCGCTGGTACTGGCTCGTCACGATGCGACGAATCTCCGCGTCGATGCGCTTGGACGTGTCCTCGGAGAGCTGCGAGCCGCTCGAGAAGTCACGGCCGAGGAAGACCTCCTGCTTGCCGCTCGAGAAGTTTAGCGGGCCGAACTCGTCGCTCATGCCCCACTCGGTGACCATGCTGCGAGCGAGCTCCGTGGCGCGCTCGATATCGTTGCCAGCACCCGTGGTCTTGTGGCCGAACACGATCTCCTCGGCGACGCGGCCGCCCATCATGATCGCGATCTGGTTCGTCGCGAACACGGCGGTCATGCTGAGGCGATCCTCGGGCGGCAGCTGGTGCGTGACACCGAGCGCACGACCGCGCGGGATGATGGTGACCTTGTGCACCGGGTCGGCCTCTTCGCCGACGAAGCGCGCGACGAGTGCGTGACCCGCCTCGTGAACCGCGGTGGTGCGCTTCTCCTTGTCGGAGATGATCATCGAGCGACGCTCGGCGCCCATGAGCACCTTGTCCTTCGCGTCCTCGAAGTCCTCCATCTCGACCTTGTCCTTGTCGCGACGAGCGGCGATGAGCGCGGCTTCGTTGACGAGGTACTCGAGGTCTGCGCCCGAGAAGCCCGGTGTCGCGCGCGCGAGCACCTCGAGGTCCACGTTGCTGATCGGCACCTTGCGCGTGTGAACCGCGAGGATGCCGATGCGGCCGCGAACGTCGGGTTTGGGGACCACGATGCGGCGATCGAAGCGCCCCGGACGCAGGAGCGCGGGGTCGAGCACGTCGGGCCGGTTGGTCGCGGCGATGATGATCACGCCATCGTTGGACTCGAAGCCGTCCATCTCGACGAGGAGCTGGTTCAGCGTCTGCTCGCGCTCGTCGTGACCGCCGCCCAAGCCGGCGCCGCGGTGGCGACCGACGGCGTCGATCTCGTCGATGAAGATGATGCACGGCGCGTTCTTCTTGCCCTGCTCGAAGAGGTCGCGGACGCGGCTCGCGCCGACACCGACGAACATCTCGACGAAGTCCGAACCACTGATCGAGAAGAACGGGACGCCCGCCTCGCCCGCGATCGCGCGCGCGAGCAGCGTCTTGCCGGTTCCCGGCGGGCCCATCATCAAGACGCCCTTGGGGATACGTCCGCCGAGGCGGGTGAACTTCTTGGGGTCCTTCAAGAACGCGACGATCTCTTCGACCTCGTCCTTTGCCTCTTCCACACCCGCGACGTCCTTGAACGTGACGCGGTTCTGGTGATCGTTCAGGAGCTTTGCCTTGGACTTGCCAAAGCTCATCGCCTTGCCGCCGCCGCTCTGTAGCTGACGCATGAACAGGAAGAAGATGCCGACGAGGAGCAGCATCGGGAGCCACCACACGAGCACCTGCGGCCAGATGCTCGAGTCGTCCTTGGACTTCACCGTGTAGCCGATGTTGGCGTCGTAGATGTCCTTGGTGATCGTGCCAGGGAACTCGGCGAACACGACCTTCTTCTCGGCCGAGCCCTTGATGGTCACGACGTAGCGAGCGTCATCGTGGCCGCGCGGCTCGATGTTGATCTTCTCGATCTTCGCCGCTTCCTCGGGCTTGACGAGCATCCCGCGGAACGCGGTGACATCGATTTCCTTCTCCTTGCTCGAGCTGTCCGTGAACATCGAGTAGATGCTCACGAACATGAGGATCAGGATCGCCCAGATCAGGATCGTCTTATGAGATTGACGCAACGGCAGACCCACTCTTCGTCGAAAGACTTGGGGCTAGCATGGAGCCTTTGTGCTCGGTTGCAAAGGCGAATGTTCCTGAAAAATCCCGCCTATTCAGGCTGCCTCGGGGCGACGTTTTCCGCTTCGCCAAAGGCGAGTCCGAGATGTTCTGCCCAGACGATCACACCGTCGGTGCGGACCACGACACGAGCCCGCGATCGCAGGTCGCGCGGAAGCTTGGCGTCGATGAACAGGTCCGAGAGCTTGCGCGATCGCCCCTGCAAGCGCGCGGGTCGCATGCGATCCCCGGGCTGCCACGTACGCAGGACGTAGCCGGCCGGCGCGACGAGCGGAGCGCTCTCGGTCGGCGCGAGATCCTGCGAGGCCGCTTCGATCGCGAGGGTGTCGTAGGTGCGTACCACGCGCGCGGCGGGCAGATCGATCGCGCGCTGCCCCGCGGCCGGGCGACGAACGAGATCATCGATCGCGTCGAGGTGCGCGGCGGCGTAGTCCACGCCCGCTCGCTCGAGCGCGATCGCGATCGCGCGCTTGCGGATCGCAGCGGGTTGCGCCGCGAGCGCGACGCAGTCGATGGGCATCGCATGCCGCGCGGCGATCGCATCGACGGCGTCGAGCCACTCCGTAACGCTCGCTGCCAACCGCACGAGGGCGTGATCGATCTGTGGGTTCTCGCGGCGCAGCGCGGGCAGGATCTCCTCGCGCACGCGCACGCGAAACAGCGTGCGATCGGCGTTCATCGGATCGTCCCACGACGGCAACGCGTGCGCCGCGACATAGGCAGCGATGTGGTCGCGCGAGACGCCGAGCAGCGGGCGCACGATCCGCGGCGCATCGCCCGCCGCGTGGCGCAAATCGCCCGCCGCGCGGCGCGGATCCTCGACGACATGGCTCGGCGCGACGGGGCCGCATCGTTGCTCGTGCGCGAGGCGCGAGCGCGGGATGCCAGCGAGCCCCGCCGGGCCAGTGCCGCGCACGATGCGCATGAGCACCGTCTCGGCCTGATCGCGCGCGGTGTGCCCCGTGACGATCGTCGAGAGCTCGAGCTCGTCGGCGATGTCGGCGAGCGCGGAGTATCGCGCGGCACGCGCGGCCGCTTCGATCGAGGCCCGATCGTCGACGGTGACCGCGCGGACGATCGCCTGGGCGCCCTGCCCGCGCGCCCACCTCGCGACGCCATCGGCCACCGCGCTGCTGCCGGGCGAGAGCTGGTGATCGATGTGGATGACGACGACCCGCTGCGCGCCGATCGCGGTCATCGTCGCGTGCGCGAGCGCGATCGAGTCCGCGCCACCCGAGCACGCCACGCCCACGCGCCCGGCTACCCACCCGATCGCCTCGTTGACCGCGGCGGTCACGAGATCCACACCGGCGAGTCGCGTGATAGTCATGACCGCCCGAGACCATAGCTCGCCTCCCACCTCCGCCGAAGTCGACGGCACAGACGTTCGCCCGCCCGATAGCCCACCTATGACCGACCGCGATCCACCTCCGACCGGCCCGCTCGCCCGCCTTCGCGCCCAACTCGCGGCACCGCGCGGCTATCGCAAGATCGACGCGCTGCTGTCCGCCGACGACGCGCAGGCCGCCGTCGCTAGCCTCTCGCCCAACGAGGTGTTCGAGCTCGTCCACGAGGTCGGCTTTCAGGACGCACAACCGCTGCTCGAGCTCGCGACGCCCGAGCAGTTCCGCGGGTGCATCGATCTCGATGGTTGGGCCAAAGACGAAGTCGAGATCGCGCCGATCAAGCCGTGGCTCGCGGCGCTGATGGAGGTCGGCTACGAGAAGCTCGGCGAGGTGTGGGCCTCGCTCGACGGCGAGCTGCGCGCGCTCATCCTCCAGAAGCAGTGCCGGATCTGGGACGTCTCGCTCGGCGAAGAGCCCGAGGAGGACAACGAGCGCGCGATCATGGCCACGCCCGATCGCTTCTTCATGCTCGAGCTGCCCGACGACGACGAGAGTGCGCGGCTGTTGCAGCAGCTCGTCGAGGACCTGTATCGCGCCGACGCGAACATGGCGCGCCACACGATCATGGCCGCACGCTCCGAGCCGCCCGCCGAGCTCGAGGAGATGAGCTATCGCTGGCGCGCGGGGCGGCTCGCGGACCTCGGCTACGTCGACTTCTACGAGGCGCTCGATCTGTTCCGGCCGCTCGACGCAGACTCCGTCACGATCGGCGAGGGCACGCAGGACAAGATCCTCGAGGAGGATTCGTCGCGCATGCCGCTCGTCATCGCCGAGGAGGTGATCGGGCGGAACTTCTTGGCGCGCGCGATCGGCGCGATCGACGACGCCACGGAGAGCGAGCGCATCGAGAGCGCGCTCGCGGTGCTCGTGAACAAGGTCCTCGCCGCGGCGCGCGCCAAGCCGGGCCAGACCGAGGTCTTGCGGCGCGGGGCGCTGTACGCGACGGCGACGCTATCGCTCGGGCTCGAGACGATCGCGCGCGGTGACCTCGCCCGCGCGAAGCAAGCGCTGATCACGGTGGGGCTCCAGCGCATGTTCCGCGTGGGCTACACGGTGACGCTCAAGCTCGCGCGCTTGGCGCAGGCGCTCGCGGCGCGCTCGGTGACCGCGGGCTCGCCCGTGAAGGAGCTCGTCGCGGGGCTGTGCTCGCCGCGCCCGCTGTTCGCGCGCGCGGCCGACGACCCGCCCGCGAGCGGTATGCGCCCGTTCGAGTCGCAAGCGGATCTGCGACGCGTGGGCGAGCTGCTCACGGCGCTCACGCTGCGCGTCGCGCTGGTCGAGGGGCTCGGCGTGGATGTCGTCGCGATGGGCCAAGCGCCGGAGCCACGGCCCGCGCTCGACGATCACATCCGCACGGCGCTCGCGCGCGCCGTCGTCGGCAAGCCGCTGCGCGGTGAGGCGCTGTCGCAGAGCGAGCTGATGGAGCTGCGCGCGAAGGCCATGGTCGACGGCACGCTGACCAAGGCGGCCCGCATCGCCGGAGACGACGCGATCCGCGCGCGTGCCGGTGCGGCGCAGCTGCAAGCGTCCGGCGCGATCCTCGGCAAGCTCGTCGACGGGTGGCTCGACGACCTCGAGAACATCCTCGGCGGCATCACCGATTCGTCGATCGATCCGCGCTTCGTCGAGGGCGTCCTCGTCGAGGTCCGGCGCAGCTAGCGTCCCGGCCGAGATCGCGTAGTCGTACACGATTGGCGGCGTGGATCGCAGAGGCAATGCGCGTGTGGTAACGCATTCGCACCGATGTCTTCCTCGACGCCTGCATCGAAGACTCCCTACCGCAGCGGCATGGCGACGGGCGTTGGCGTGGTGCTCGCCGCGGCGCTCGTCGTCGGACTCGCCGATGTCCTCCACACCGGTGGTGCCGCGCTCGCGGTGCTCGGACTCTGGGCGCTCATCGCCCTGCCCGTCGCGCTCGGCGTGGGCATTGTCCTCGGCGCGGGCAACGCGACGTGGGGCGATGGCTGGGTGCGCCGCGCGTTCTCGGGTCTGCGCGACGACGCTGCGCTCGATCGCCGGCTGGCCGCTACGCTCCTCGCGTCGGCCGCGCTCGCCGGTGTGCTCGTCCTGTTGATCGGCAAGCTGTCCGTGGTGCTCGTCGGCGGCGTCGAGCGCAAAGCGGTCGGCGGCCTCTTGCTCGGCGTCGTGGTCGTCGGGCTCGTGCCGATCGTCGCGCTCGGCGCCGTGCCGCTGTTTCGCGTGACGCGCCTGATCGCGGGCGTGATTCCCGCGATCGGCCCGCTGTCGCGCACCGTGGTGCTCGTCGTCGCGGGGGCAGCGCTCGGCGTGCTCGCCGGGCTCTACGTCGTCTACACCAAGCTCGACTATCAGGTGCTGGGACTCAGCTTCCTCTACGCGCTCGCGGCGTTTCCGCTGCTCGCGATGGTCATCGGTATCGTGATGTACGGGCCGCTCGCGAGCGTGCGCGAGAAGCTGCCGGCGCGCGGCATCGTCGCGCTCGTCGCGCTGGTGATCGCGGCGGCGCTGCCGGTCGTCGGTTTGCGCGCCCCGTCCGACGAGACGCGCGCTGCGGTGACGGATCGCTCGTACGTCGGGCCGCGCATGATCAAGCTCCTGCGCTCGATGATCGATCGCGATGGCGACGGCGTGTCGGCGTTCTTCGGCGGTCCCGATTGCGACGACAACGACCCGACCGTGAACCCCAACGCGCGCGAGATTCCCGGCAACGGCAAGGACGACAACTGCGTCGGCGGCGATGCACCGCTCACGGC
>JAEYYV010000056.1 GCA_023428295.1 Pseudomonadota bacterium | reverse complement strand
CCCGTGAGGAGTCCGATCAAGATCCTCGGCGCTCTCGTCGGAGGCGGCGTGCCCCGCGCGCGTACGGACGAACCTACGAGGGTGGGTGCCTGGAACGTCGCCCAGCCTCCAACCGGCGCTAACTTCGTGATCGACATGTCATGCTCCAGGGTCCGAGGCGGACGCCACGTCCGGGTTATCGGCCCGCTGGCGGACATTGCAGTCGGCGTACCTGCTTGCACACGAGGCGCAGCGTGTAGTTACGCGGCCAGATCGTACGAGGACCGCAGCCTTGTGGATGCGAATCGCCAACCGCGAGCAGCACGTGCGCGGCCCGCCAATATGAGAACGTCGGCGCATGAACAGCGGGCTCGTGGCGACGATGATGGAGGTGCCGCTGACGATCGATCTGATCGTCGATCGCGCGGCGAAGTGGATGGCGGATGTCGAGGTGGTGTCGAGGCGCCCCGACAAGAGCATCCATCGAACGACGTACGGCAAGGTCATCGAGCGCGCGAAGCGATTGGCGCGCGCGCTGATCGCTGCCGGCATCCAGCCGGGCGATCGCGTCGCGACGCTCATGTGGAATCACGCCGAGCACCTCGAGACGTACTTCGGCATCCCGCTCGCGGGCGGCGTGCTCCACACGCTGAACCTGCGCTTGTCGGTCGAGGACGTCGCGTACATCGCGAACGATGCAGGCGATCGCTTTCTCGTCGTCGACGAGGTGCTCACCGGCATGTGCGAGAAGCTGCAAGCCGCCGGCGGGAAGTTCGAGAAGATCATCGTCGTCGGACGCGACGGCGCCGATGGCTACGAAGCGTTTCTCGAGACCGCGACGGACGACGCGAAGCTCCCCGTGCTCGCGGAGAACGATCCGCTTGGCATCTGCTACACGAGCGGCACGACCGGCAAGCCCAAAGGCGTGGTGTACAGCCATCGCTCGACGCTCCTCCACGCGCTCGTCGAGTGTCTTCCGGACTCCTTGAACCTCTCGCGCGCGGACACGCTGTTGCCTGTGGTGCCGATGTTCCACGTCAACGCGTGGGGCTTGCCGTTCGCGTGTGCGCTCGTTGGCGCGAAGCTCGTGTTTCCGGGCCCGCACCTCGATCCGGTAAACCTGCTCGATCTGTTCGCGACCGAGCGTGTGACGATCGGCGCGGGCGTGCCGACGATCTGGATCGGCATTCGCGAAGCGCTCGACGCCAACCCCGGTCGGTGGCAGCTGCAGCCGAACGTCACGATGGTCATCGGCGGCGCCGCAACGCCGGAGCAGTTGATCCGCGACTTCGATCGCCTCGGGCTTCGCTTGCTTCACGCGTGGGGCATGACCGAGACCTCGCCGATCGGGCTCGTCTCGCGCGTTCCACCGCACCTGCGCGATGCCGACGAGGACACGCGCTACCGGCTCCGCGCGAAGCAAGGCGTTCCGCCGCCGCTCGTCGAGGTGACGGTGCGCAACGACGCGGGCGACGTACCGCCGGACGACCGGACGAGCGGGGAGCTCATGGTGAAGGGCCCGTGGATCGCGGGCGCGTACATGAAGGGCGCGACGCCGGAGCGCTGGACGAGCGACGGTTGGTTTCGCACCGGCGATGTCGCCAAGGTCGACGCGCATGGCTTCGTGCAGCTCACCGACCGCGTCGCGGATCTCATCAAGAGCGGCGGCGAGTGGATCGCGTCGCAGGAGATCGAGAACGTGCTCATGGGGCACCCGTCCGTGAAGGAGGCCGCGGTCGTCGGCGTTCCGCATCCGAAGTGGAGCGAGCGTCCGATCGCGGTGGTCGTCCTGCGGCCTGGCCTGGAAGCGACCGCCGAGGAGCTGAAGGCGTTCATCGCGGAGCGTTTTCCCAAGTACTGGATCCCGGACGCGGTGATCTTTACCGACGCGATCCCGCGCACGAGCGCTGGCAAGTTCAAGAAGACCGAGCTGCGCGCGACGCATCGCAACTTGTTCGCGTGAGACGTTCTCTCACGTGAGGCGCACTAACGCCGCCACGCGCGGGTACGACGCGTGCACGCTATCGCGGGCATGGCGCCTTCGCTTCGGTCCCTGGTCAAGACGGCGCTGTTCGACCGTGTTCCGGGGCTGCTTCGACGCGGACCCTCCACGTCACCGCGCGTCGCGCTGACGTTCGACGACGGTCCGGATCACATGACCGAGCGCTACCTCGCGCTCCTCGACAAGCTCGGCGTCCCCGCGACGTTCTTCCTGTGTGGCGATCGCGCGCTCGAGCGGCCCGATCTCGTGCGCGAGTATCTCCGTCGAGGACATCAGGTCGCGAGTCACGGCTACGACCACACGAGCTTTCCAACGCTCACGCGCGCGCAGCTCCTCGACCAATGCGCGCGCACGGATGACGCACTCGGCGGTCAGGTCACGGGGCGGTCGTGGGTGCGGCCACCGCACGGTTCGCTCGATCCCGGCAACGTGCTCTCGCTTCTCGCTGCGGGCTACACCGTGGCGCTGTGGTCACTCGACTCGCAGGACCACCGCGATCGCGACGTCGACTCGCTGGTCGCGCGATGCACGCGCACGGTGTCCGCGGGCGAGGTCTTCCTGTTTCACGAGGGGCAGCCCTGGACGCTGGAAGCACTGCCGCACATCGTCAGCGCCCTCGGCGCAAAGCAGCTCGAGTGCGTGACGATGAGCGACCTGTTCGCGAGCTAGTGCTGTACGGACGGACAGCACCGAGCGCTGGCGCCACACCGATGTGGCCTTCCGCTTCCTCGCGATCCGCGCTAATCCAGGTGATCATTATTTCCGCCATGAGACGTCTCCTTATCGTCGACGACAGCAAGCTGATGCGCGACATGGTCGCAGCCTGCTTGCGCCCACTTGGCGACGTCGCGTTCGAGTTCGCCGGCACCGGGCTCGAGGCAATCGAGCGCCTATCGCTCGCCACGTACGACGCCGTCATCCTCGATCTCAACATGCCCGACGTAGGCGGCATCGAGGTCATCGAGTTCGTTCGATCGCAGGACCACCTGAAAGTGCTCCCGATCTTGGTCGTGACCACGCGTGGCGACGATGACAATCGTTCGCGCGTGCTCGCGGCCGGCGCTTCCGGTTTCCTCGCGAAGCCGTTCGCGCCGCCGCAGATCCTCGACGAGGTGAAGCGGCTGATCGCCGGTGCCGCCGCGTGAGCGTCGACCTCCACGAGTTCATCGGCGGCTTTGTCGCGGAAGCCGACGAGCTCGTCGCCTCCGCGACCGCGAGTCTCCTCGAGATCGAGAAGGCCAACGCATCGGGTTCCTCTCGCCCCAAAGCGGTTCGTGACCTGTTTCGCGCGCTGCACACGATCAAAGGGCTCGCCGCGATGATCGGCGTCGAGCCCATCGTCGAGATCGCGCATGCACTCGAGACCCTCGTCCGGACGGCGGACAAAGGCGGGGGCCGCCTTCGCCAAGGTGCCGTCGATGTCTCGATGCAAGGAGTGCGTGCGATCGGCGAGCGAGTTCGCGACGTCGCGCAGAAGCGCACGCCACCGCCCGCGCCGGCGAGCTTGATCGAAGCGATCGCGACGACCGACGTGGCGTCCGACGCCGCGAGCACGCCGCCGCCGATCGCACCGTCGTGGGATAGCCGCCTCTCCATCGCCGAGCGCCATCAGCTGTTCCAAGGGCTGCGTGAAGGAACGCCCGGCTACTCGCTCACGTTCCATCCTTCCGGCGAGAAGGCCGACGCCGGCACGACGATCGCCACGGTGCGCGCGAAGCTCGCCACGCTCGGCGAGATCGTGAAGGTGCTGCCGCGCACCCTGCCCCCTCCGGCGCGCGGGGTCGTGTTCGACATCCTGTTTGTCGGTGCTGCGTCGCGCGAGGCGATCGCCGAGCTCCTGGCCACGACGGTCGACGACGTGCAGGTCATCGCGCTCCCAGACGAAGTTCGCGAAGCGCCCGCGGCCGACGTGGACGACGAAGGGCCCGCACCGGCGCTCGGTCGATCGATCGTACGCGTCGAGCTCGCGCGCCTCGACGACTTGCAGGAGCAGCTGTCGCTCTTGATCGTCACGCGCTTTCGTCTCGAGCGAGAGATCGCCACGCTCGCCGCGCAAGGCAGCGACGTGCGCCGCCTGCGCGAGGTGATGAACTTGCAGACGCGCCAGCTCCGCGATCTGCGCCGCGCCATCCTTCGCGCGCGCTTGATCCGTCTCTCGGAGGTGCTCGAGCCGCTGACGCTGCTCGTTCGCAGCCTGGTCAAGCCCGGCTATAAAGAGGTGAAGCTCGTCCTCGACACGCAGAGCGCCGAGCTCGACAAAGCCGTCGCCGATCGCCTGCTGCCCGCGATCGTGCACCTCGTCCGCAACGCCGTCGATCACGCCATCGAGCCCGTCGAGGAGCGACGCGCAGAGAACAAGCCCGCGTTCGGTACGCTTCACGTGAGCGCGGCCGAGACCGCCGGCAACCGCCTCGAGCTCCGCCTCTCGGACGACGGGCGAGGAATCGATCGCGCCGCGATCGCCAAGCGCGCCAATCGCCCCGTCGAGGATGACGCGGAGATCCTCGAGGTGATCACCACACCGGGGTTCTCCACGCGCGACGTGGTCAGCGCGACGAGCGGTCGTGGCCTGGGCATGGAGATCGTGAAGCGCATCATCGTCGACCAGCTCGGCGGCGAGCTCGAGCTATCGACCCAGGTCGGTGGTGGCACGACGTTCCGGATGCTGGTGCCCGTCACGATCGCGATCATCGACGTGTTCTCGTTCGCGTGCGGCGCGCAGTCGTTCGTGGTGCCGGTCTCGGCGATCGAGGAGATCTTCGAGATTCAACCCGAGCTGGTCTCCGAACCTGCGGCCCCCGAGAAGGGCGCGAGGGTGACCATGCTCGAGCGCCGCGGACACGCGATGCCGCTGGTCGCGCTTGGCGACGTGCTGTCGATCGCCGGGCACACGTCCAAGAAAGCGCTCGTCGTGCGGCGTAACGGTGAGCCGATCGCGTTCGCGGTCGATCGCCTGCTCGGACAACAGGAGGTCGTCGTGCGTCCCATCGATGATCCACTCGCCACTGCGCCGGGCATCGCCGGTGCGACCGACCTCGGCGACGGCCGGCCCACGCTCCTGCTCGATCTCGTCGAGCTCGGCGCGCACATCGCGATGCGCAGAAGGAGTGCGTGATGGAGCTCCACATAACATTCCAAGTCGGCACCGCGAGCTACGCGGTCCCCGCCGCGCAGGTCTTGCATCTCGAGTCGTTCGAGACGGCGACTCCCGTACCTGGCGCCCCCGCGTACGTCGCGGGCATCGTGCAGGTTCGCGGACGGCTGGTCCCCGTCGTCGATCTTCGCTCGCGGTTCGGTCTTCCAGCGACCGAGCACACGATCGATCATCGCGTCGTCGTCGTGCAGTCGGGCGCGCGTGTCGCGGGCTTGCTCGTCGATAGCGCGCGCGAGGTCATGAAGATCGATCCCGATGCCTTCGAGAAGCCGCCCGAGCTCGTCGAGCAACAGGCGGGTGGCTTCATCAAAGGCGTCGCGACCGTGGCGTCGCGCATGTTCATGCTGGTCGATGTTCCCAAGGTTCTCGGCGAGGAGCTCGCTCATGGCGGATAAAAGAATCAACGGTGGCAACGGCAATCGAGTAGTGGCGCCCGCAACGCTGGGGCTCGCCGAGATCGCGAAGTCGCTCCGGCGGAGCGCGGGTCAAGCCGAGAAGATCGAGGCGCTCGTCACGCGAATCGTCGAGACGGGGACCGAGCAGTCGAGCTCCGTCGACGGCGTGCGGGTCAACATCGAGCACATCGCCTCCGCGGTCGAAGAGACGGCGAGCGCTGCGGAAGAGCTGGCCCGGACCAACACCAGCAACAACACGAGCGCGCGCGATGTCTCGCAAGCGATCGAGTCGACCGCCGCCGGTCTTCAAGAGCTCACGGGCTCGGTCAACTCCGTGCGCAAGGATGCCGAGGTCCTTGCCAACACCAGCGAGAGCACGGCGACCGCGCTCGAGCAGCTCGGGCGAGCGACCAAGCAGACCGTGGCCAACGCCGACGAGCTCGCAGAGGCAGGCGCGCGCCTGACGTCCGCCGCCACCGAGACGAGTGCGAGCCTCGCGGCCACGTCGCTCCGCGGACAGGAGACCGCCGTCTCCGTCGAGGAGGTCGCGACGACCGCCGAGGAGATGGCCGGGACCACGACGCGCCTCGCGACCGATGCCAAGCAGGTCGGCGAGCGCATGGCCTCGATCGCCACGGGACTCGGCGCGCTCACGAAGGGACTCGAGGACGTCGCGTCGGATGCGACCGAGACCGCGAGCTCGATCGAGGAGTCGTCCGCGACCGCCGAGGAGCTCTCGCGCTCGTTCCGCAACGTGTCCGAGCTCGCGCAGGAGCTGACGAGCTCGGCGACGACGTCGGCATCGGGGCTCGCGGAGGTCGCTGCCTCCGTCGAGGAGGTCGCGGCGACCGCGGAGAAGAACGCGACGGTCGTGGAGTCGAACGCCACGTCGATCGAGCAGATGGCGCGGTCGGCGCAGACCGTCGCGCAATCCGCGCAGGACGTGAGCAGCCTCGCGTCGCAGAGCGCCACCGCGAGCGCGCAGCTCGAGACCTCGACGCGCAAGATCGCGTCCGTCGTGGAGACAGCGCGCGTCACGTCGGAGCGCGTCGCCACGTCCGCGCGCGCGAGTGGCATCACCGTGGGTCGCACGATCGCGGGTCTCACCAAGATCCGCGAGACGATGGGGCAAGGCGCGGTGGTCATGAAGGACATGGGCAAACGCGCCGAAGAGATCGGCGACATCGTCCAGACCATCAACCTGATCGCGGATCGCACGAACCTCTTGTCGCTCAACGCGAGCATCGAGGCAGCGCGTGCCGGCGATCACGGTCGCGGCTTCGCGGTCATCGCCGAGGAGATTCGCGCGCTCGCGGATCGCGCGGCAGCGGCGGCAACGGACGTCGCGAAGATCGTGCGCGGCCTCCAGAACGTCGCGCGTGACGCCGTCTCTGCCAACGCCGACGGCTTGCGCCTCGCGGATGAAGGTGCGCAGCTCAGCGAGGAAGCGCGCACGGGTCTGACCACGATCCTCGAAGGCGTCGAGCAGCTCGACACGGCCGTGAAGTCGATCAGCGCTGCGACCGAGGATCAAGTGCGCGGCGTGCAGGCAGTCTCGGCGTCCAC
Source organism: Pseudomonadota bacterium (assembly GCA_023428295.1). Lineage (GTDB taxonomy): Bacteria > Myxococcota_A > Polyangia > Haliangiales > Haliangiaceae > JABFXX01. The sequence continues at coordinate 83,545 of JAEYYV010000056.1, read as the reverse complement.
GGCGCGCCTCGAAGCCGAGAGCCGCGCCATCGCACGCGCGAGCGCCGAGCAAACGCAGGGAAGCGCCGCGCTCGCGCGGGCCGGTGCCGAGATGCGCACGATGGCCAAGCAGACCCGCGATGCCACCATGGAGCAAGCGCGAGCGCTGCGCGACATGGTGAAGACCAACGATGTACTGACCAAGAACGTCGAGAAGGTCAGCCGCGCGACCGAGGAGCAAGCGACGAGCGCCGCGGAGCTCGCGCGGGCGGTCGTGCAGATGCGCGGCGCCCCGCAGCGGACGCCCACATCGATGAACGAGCAGCTGCGCACCGTCGTCACGATGAACAAGACCGTGCAGGAAGTGGCGGCGTCCACGCAGCGCATGGTCAGCGGCGTCGCCGAGCAGGCGAAGGGCGCGTCGGAGATCGCGAAGGCGATGGATGCGGCGCGCAAGCAGGCCGTGCACAGCGCGCGAGCCCTCGCCGAGCAGACGCGCGCAGCGAAAGAGATCGAGGAGGCATCGAGTGTCGTCGCACGATTGTCGACGGGTCTCACCAAGGCGATGAACGAACAAGCAGATGCGCTGACCGTGCTCGTCAAGGACGCGGACGGTGTGCGCAAGGTCGCGAAACAGACCAACCGCGCGCTCGACGAACAGGCGCAGACGCTCTTGTCGCTGAGCACGAGCGCGAAGCGCCAATCGACCTCGATGCAGAGCATCTCGCGATCGATCGCCGAGCAAGCGAGCACCACCGATCAGATCGCGCAGGCGATGCGTTCGATCCGCACGCAGAGCCGCGACATCTCCACCGCCATCGGCGCGCAGGCAAAGGGCGCCGCCGTTGTCGCGGGCGACATCGCCGGCATCGCGCGCGAGATCGCCGGGCTCCGCGTCGCGAGCGCCGAGCAAGCGGACGCCGTGGCGGTGCTCTCGGGGCTGGACGAACCTCCGCACGAAGAACCGGTGACGTGACGGATGCGACCCACACCCTGACGGTCGCCGAGCAGGTTCGGATCCGTCGCATCGACGAGCTCGTCGTACTCGGCGAGAGCTCGGTCGGCGAGCTGATCTCGCTGCTCTCCGATCGCAGCTGGACGGTTCGCCGCGCAGCTGTTGGCGCCCTCGCGTCGCTCGGCGCGGATGCTACGCGCGCGCTGTGCGACTGGCTCCTCGCGAAGCGCACGAGCGAGCACGCGATCGCGGCAGCCGTCGACGCGCTGTCCACGTCGATCAGCGAGACCGCGACCTCCGATGTCCTCGATCTCGCAACGCGCGGCTCGGGTCCCGTCCTCGAGGATGTCGCTCGCATCCTCGGTCGCCGCCGAGCGTTCGAGGGCGTGCCGCTGCTCCGCGAGCTGCTGGCGCACGAGAACGACAACATCGCGATGGCGGCGATCGAAGCGCTGGGCACCATCGGCGGGACCGCGTCGATCGATGCGCTCGTCGAGCTGATCGACCAGAAGCACTTCTTTCGCACGTTCCCCGCCATGCAGGTGGCAGCGCGCAGCGGCGATCCCCGCGTCATCGCGCCGCTCACTCGCTTGCTCGACGACGAGCTGTACCAGTACGAGGCTGCGCGCGCGCTCGGGCGCACCGGCTCCGTGCTCGCGCTCGAGCCGCTTCACTCGCTGCTCGATGCCGGTGACGACGCGAGCGCGCGGATCGTGGCGGCCGCGCTCGACGAGCTGTGGACACGCGCCGCGTGGACCGGCGGCGTGGACCAGGTGCTCGGCGCACTTCGCCAACGCTTCGGCGGTGAGGTCGCACGCTTCATCGCGATCGCGCGCAGCGGTGATCTCGCGGAGCGACGCGCCGCGGTTCGCGTCATCGGTGCCATCGGCGACGCGAAGGCGCTGCCGCTCTTGACAGCTCTGCTCGAGGATCCCGAGCTGCGCCACGCGGTGATCGAGGCGATCCAACGGCTCGCGCGCACGAGCGAGGACGTGCTCCTCCAAGCGTTCGAGAGTCCCGATCCAGAGACGCGTATGGCCGCCCTGCCCGTCGTTGCATCGGCGCGCTCCGCGGGGGCCGTCCGCCGCCTCCTCGCCGACGAAGAAGCCGAGGTTCGCGCGCGTGCTTGCGAGGCGCTCGCGAGGATCGGTGACACCAACTCCGTGCCCGCGCTGTTCCGCACGCTCGACGATGCGAGCCCGCGCGTCGCACATGCCGCTGCGGCCGCGATTCACTCGCTCGGCACCGACAAGACGCCGGCGCTCGCGATCGCTGCGCTGCGCGATGGCCGGCCCAACCTCCGCCGTCAGGCGCTTCGCATCATCGGATACTTCGGCGGCCACTTCGGCATGGACGACGCGTTCGATGCGGTTCGCGAGGCGATCCACGATCCGGACGAGCGCACCAGCGAGATCGCCGTCGGTGCGCTCGGTGCGCTTTCCGATGCGCGGGTCGATGCGCTGCTCGTCGAGCTCACCCGCGCGTCGCGCGCCAACCTGCGCGCCGCCGCGATACGCGCCGCTGGCCATCGCGCGACAGACTCGATGATCGCGTTGCTCGAGCGCGGCATCGACGACGACGACGCATGGGTGCGCTACTACGCGTGCCAAGCGCTCGGCCGGAGCGGGCGGCGGTCAGCGACATCGAAGCTCATGGGCCGGCTCGCGGATGCGTCGGCGCAGGTGCGCGTCGCCGCGACCGAAGCGCTCGCGAGGCTCGATACGCCGGAGGCGTGGCAGCAGCTGATGTCGCTCGCTCGTTCGCGCGATCCGGACGAGCAGCGCGCCGCGCTCGTCGGGATCGGGCAGCACGCGCAGCCTGCAGCGCTCGAGTTGCTGCTCGAGGCCGCGGCATCCTCGGACGTGGCGACGCGGCTCGTCGCACTCGCGGGTCTCGCCAAGTCATCGGAGCAGCGCGCGCTCGACGAGCTCGCTCGAGCAGCGCGAGACGCGACCGCGGAGATCCGCGATGCCGCGCTGTCTCTGCTCGGCGAGCGAATCGATCGCGAGTCCGCACTCGTCCTCGCGGATCTCGCGACGCACGCGGACAGCGACCACCCCGTGCACGAAGCGCTGTCTCGCCCACACGCAGCGCGCATCGCAGCCATCGTGGAGCGGCTCGGAACCGCACGCGAAGGTGCGATCACGGTGCTCGTCGCGGCGCTCGCACGCATGCAGACGGTAGAGGCGCGCGATGCCCTGTTCGGGCTCATCATCGACTCGCATCCCGATGTGCGACGCGATGCGATCACCGCGCTCGTCGCGATGGGAGCCCCGGGGGCCGTGGCTGCAGCGAAGAAGATGGCGGCCGAGGACGCGGATCCCGAGGTACGGCGCGCGAGCGCGGCGGCGATCGCGGGGTAGCGATGTCGCTCGAGCTCACGCCGCAACTGTTCGCGATCTTCTCGCAGCTCGTCGAGAGCGAGTGCGGATTGCATTACGGCACGAGCGATCGCTCGCTGTTCGAGAGCAAGCTCGTCACGCAGGCGATGAGCCTCGGCTACGAGTCGCTGCTCGATTACTATTACCGGTTGCGGTACGACGACCCCGACGGCACCGAGCGCCGCGCCCTCGTGCAAGCGCTCGTGGTGCACGAGACCTATCTGTTCCGCGAGTCGGCGGCGCTCGAGGCGCTCTGCGATCACTACCTCGTCGACGCGCTCGCCAAGCGCGGTCGCGCACGCGTGTGGTCGGCCGCGTGCTCCACGGGCGAGGAGCCGACGACGCTCGCGATCCTGCTCGCGAATCGCGGCCTGCTCGACAAGGTGGAGATCGTGGCGAGTGACATCAGCGCGGCGGCGATCGCGAAGGCGCGCTCGGGTACGTTCGGCCGTCGTGCCGTCCGCGACTCGCATCCGCACGCGCTCTCCGAACGCTACATCACGAGCACACCGACGGGGTTCGCGTCGGTCCCGGCGATCCGCGATGCAATTCGCTACTCGGTGGTGAACCTCCTCGATACCGAGCGCGTGCGCGAGCTAGGGACCTTCGACGCCATTCTCTGCCGCAACGTCCTCATCTACTTCCGCGACGCGCAGATCGTGAAGATCGTCGACGTGCTCGCCGAGCAACTGGTCCCGGGTGGCGTGATCGTCGTCGGCGTGTCGGAGTCGCTCATGCGCTTCGGTACGCGCCTCGTGTGCGAGGAGCGCGGTGGAGCGTTCGCGTATCGGAGCGTGCCGTGACCAAGCCGCGCGTCCTTGTCGTCGACGATTCGGCGTTCGCGCGAACCGTGATCACGAAGCTCCTCGTGAGCAGTAACCGCATCGAGGTCGTCGGCAAGGCGCACGACGGGTTCGCCGCGCTCGAGCGCATCGCAGAGCTCGATCCCGACGTCGTCACGCTGGATCTCACGATGCCAGAGCTCGATGGCTTGGGCGTGCTTCGCGCGCTCGCCGGCCGCGCACGCCCGCGCGTGATCGTGGTCAGCATCTCGGGCGTCGATACGGAGCTCGGTGCCGAGGCGCTCACGCTCGGCGCGGTGGACCTTGTCACCAAGCCAACCGCGCTCGCCAACGATCGCCTCCAGCTGATCGGCGACGAGCTCGTCGCAAAGGTGATCGCTGCCACGCCGCCAATGGTCATCCCGATGGCGCCGCGCACGACGGCCAGGCCCAGCGGGCGGGTCGAGATGGTGGTCCTCGGAACCTCCACGGGAGGCCCCCAGGCGCTGACTCGGCTCGTCGCCTCGTTACCGGCGGATCTCGCAGTTCCCATGGCGGTCGTTCTTCACATTCCCGCGGGCTACACCGAGTCGCTCGCCATGCGCCTCGATCGTGTCGGGAAGGTTCGGGTGCTCGAGGCGTTCGACGGTCTCGTGTTCCAACCGGGAGTCGTCGTGCTCGCGCGAGGGGGGTCACACCTGCGCGTGGTTCGCCACGACACGAGGCTCGTCGCGGAGGTGTCCACGAATCCGCCTCGGCCGTTCGCACCCTCGGTGGACGAGCTGTTCCTCAGCGCGGCAGACGCAGTCGGGTCCGGTACCCTCGGCATCGTGCTGACGGGCATGGGGGACGATGGCCTCGAGGGCGCGCGCGCGATCGCGGCTCGGGGCGGATCACTGATCACGGAATCCCCGGCTTCCTGCGTCGTCTATGGTATGCCCCGCGTAGTTGACGAGGCAGGCATCGGAGCGCTGTCCGTTTCCTTAGATACTATCGCTGCCGAGATCACCCGCCGTGTCTGACGAACGTCGCAAGCCCATCGTCTGGATCGTCGACGATAGCTCGCTCGAACGAGCTGCCGCACGCCGTGCCCTCGCGTCGGACTACGACTTCGAGGAATTCGTAGACGGCACGGAGGTCGTCGAGCGCCTCGCGAACACGACAACGCCGCCCAACCTGGTGCTGCTCGACTGGGTCATGCCGAACATGAGCGGTGACGAGGTCTGCCGGTTCGTACGTACCAACGAGCGGCTCGCCGAGCTCCCGATCATCTTGTTCACCGCGTCGAGGATCGAGACCGAGCACATCGTGCAGGGCCTCTCGCTCGGGGCCAACGACTACGTTCCCAAGCCGTTCGCCCCCGAGGAGCTACGCGCCCGCGTGCTCGCGGTGCTGCGCGGCAAGGAGCATCGCGACGCTGCCACGCGTGAACGCACGCGCCTGAGCGCGATCAACCGCCTCGGTCGCGCACTCTTCGAAGCCGGATCCAACATCGGCGAGATCCTCGACAAGCTGCTCGCGTCGCTGCATGGCCTCGTCGCCGATGGCTGCGCGATCATCCTCTTGCCCGGCGAGCTGCCTCCGATCACGGCAGCGCTGCATGGCAAGGATCCGAGCGGCAAGGATCTGTCCGCGATCGCCACGCTCGCGGATCCCATGACGTACGCCTTCGCTAGCTCGGAGGACGCGCGCTCGCAGCTGCCGCCGCTCTACCATCCGTACATCCAACGGTACGGTCTGCGCGGGCTCGCGATCCTGCCGTTCCCCGTGCGCGGTCCGGTGCAAGGCGTCGTCACGCTCACACGCGACGGGAAATCGCAGCCGTTCGATCGCGACGACCTCGCGGCGATCGAGACGTGCATCGAGTACGCGAGCCTCGCCGTACAGAACGCGATGCGCTTCGAGACCGAGCGCCTCGCACGCGCCCGGTTGAACGCCGTGCTTCACCACGCGCCGATCGGCATCGTCGTCGCCGACACCGACGGGCGCATCGAGCTCGTGAACTCCACCGCCGCACGGCTCGTCGACGGCATCGATCGCGCCGCGACCTTCGACGCGGTCTACGAGCTCGGCGCGTGGGCCCGCGAGGACGGTACGCCGATCTCGCGCGAAGCGTGGGGAACCGCGCGCGAGACGTCGGGCGCGCTACCTCGCGTTCGCTTGCTCTTCACGGCGCCCGGCGGTCGCCAGCGCGTACTGTCGATCGCCACGGTGACGCGCAACGATGTCGATCAGCTCGCGGGGACGTTGACCACGATGGCGGACGTCACCGTCGAACAGGAGATGGCCATCGAGCGCGAGCGCATCGCGGCGTTCCAGGAGCAGATGCTCGGCATCGTCGGCCACGATCTGCGTAACCCGCTCGGTGCGATCATGACCGGCTCGGAGGTCATCTACGAGTACGCGCGCGACATGCCCAAGATCCAGACGGTGGTGAAGCGCGTGCAGTCGAGCACGCGTCGCATGACGAGCATCGTCGCCCAGCTGCTCGACGTCACGCGTGCGCGCCTCGGTGATGGCATCCCGCTCGTTCGCACCGAGGTCATGCTCGGCACGATCGTCGAGAACGTCGTCGAGGAGAGCCGCGCCGCGTTCCCCAAGGCGATCATCCAGCTCTCGATGATGGAGATCCGCGGGATGTGGGATGCCGACCGGCTCGCGCAGGTGATCTCGAACCTCGTGACCAACGCGATCCAGTACGGCGCGCCCGGCGCTCCGGTCCGCGTGACGGTGACCAAGAACGACGACACGGCGACGATCGCGGTCGCCAACGCGCTCGCCGACAAGCCGATTCCCAACGAGCGATTGGCCGTGCTGTTCGAGCCCTATCGTCGAGGAGCGGGCAGCGACGTCTCGCATCGCGGCGGACTCGGCCTCGGACTCTACATCTCGCACGAGATCGTGCGCGCCCACAAAGGCCGCCTGCGTGCTCACTCCTCCGTCGAGGAGGGCACGGTGTTCACCGTCGAGCTGCCGCTGACGACGCCCAGCGCGTAGACCTAGTCGACCCAGTCGCGCCGAAGCTTGCGCGAGGCGATCATGAACAACGCCGACGCGATCACGTAGAAGCCGAGGCCCGAGTAGATGGCGTAGCGAAGCGACTCGGCACCGAAGTGCGGCTGGAGCGCGTCGGACATGGCGCCGAAGTAATACGTGCCGACCGCGATGCCGATGAGGTTGTTGACGAGGAGGAACATCGCCGACGCGCGCGTACGCATGTGCGCCGGCACGAGGTGCTGTACCGCCGTGACGATCGGGCCGAGCCACACGAGGTTCAGCGCGGTGGGGATCAAGAACAGCGGGAACGCGAGGACGAGCGAGCTCGAGCGGACCGCGAAGAAGAAGCACGGCAGCCCGATCAAGAAGCTGATCGCCGGGATCAGCGGGTAGTACGACTTGCTGCTCTTGCCGAGGCGGTCGGCGAGAATGCCGCCGCCGAGGATGCCGAGGCAGCCGCCGATCAGGGTGATCGACGCGTAGAACAGGCCCATCTCCGTCAGCGACAGCTGGTAGCTGCGCATGAAGAACGACGGCAGCCACGCGGCGAGGCCGTAACCGCACACGCTCGATGCTGCGGCGCCGAGCGAGAGGAGCCAGAACGTTGGCTTGCGCACGACCATCGCGAGCACGTCGACGAAGCGCGCGGTCGGAGCTGCCGTCGGTGTACCGGCGGGCTTGGCTTCGTAGCCGCCACGCTCGGGATCGCGGACCGTGAAGCGCATGACCGGCGCGAGGACGAGACCGACGCTGCCGACGATGATGAACGCCGCGCGCCAGCCGATGTGCGCGGCGATGATCGTGCCGAGCAGGATGCCGAACGCCATGCCGAGCGGAATGCCGAGCGAATAGATCGAGAGCGCGCGGGCGCGTTGCTCCTTGGGAAAGTAGTCCGCGATGAGCGAGTACGCGGGCGCCACGCCACCCGCTTCGCCGACCCCGACGCCGACGCGCGAGAAGAACAAGCTCCAGAACCCGACGACCGCGCCGCACAGCACCGTGAAGCCGGACCAGATGCCGACCGCCCAGCTCATGATGCGCCGGCGGCTCGAGCGATCCGCGAGCGCCGCGATGGGAATCCCGAGCGTCGTATAGAGAAGCGCGAACGCGAGGCCGTGCAGCACGCCGAGCTGGCTGTCCGAGAGACCGAGCTCGGTCTTCATCGGCACGGCGAGGACCGCGAGGATCTGCCGATCGATGAAGTTGAACATGTAGACGAGCACGAGGATCGTCAGCACGTAGGTGCGATAGCGCTTCGTGGGAGCCGGCCCGTTCGCGGAGAGCACTGCGTCGCTCATGGAACCCTCGGGTGCCTTCGTCATGATGGATGCTGCGATATCGCGAGTCACTCTTGCGGCGCAACAAGAAACGCCCGCCCAAACTGAGGCATATTTGCTGCGTCGCAACAATTTTCAATTGACATGCAGCAAGGTGGTCCTTAGGGTGCGGCCATGTCCAACGAAGCCAAGACCACGGCCCCCAAGGCCACCCCCGCTGCCGAGACTCCGTTCCCCTCGTTCGCCGCCTTCGATCCGATGGCGATGTGGGCGCAGGGCCAGGCGCAGATGCAGAAGCTCCTGACCGACGCGACCGGGCGCTGGCAGTCGTTCACCGAGCAGTATGCGCAGATCGAGCAGCAGGTCTCCGCGCACGCGCAGAACGCGGTCACGAACTGGGCGCAGCTCGCGAAGGACGCGATCGCGTATGGCGTGCAGCTCTCGGCCGAGGCTCGCAAGCTGTCCCTCGAGACGGCCAAGAAGCTGGGCGTCCAGGCGTGATCGGCGACGAGCTGATCGACGCTTCGCGAGCGATCGCGTCCGCGTGGACCGCGGCCGCATCGGCGATGGCAGGCATTCCCGTGCCGCCGAAACCGCTGCTCGCTCGGACGCCACGTGACGAGCACCCGCTCGAGGGCGGCGCACGTCTGCTTCACTTCCGAAACGTCGCGAAGATCGCGAGGCCGATTCTCCTCGTCCCGTCACTCATCAATCGCTGGTACGTGCTCGACCTGCGCCCGGGCGCGAGCCTCGTCGAGGCGCTTGTCGGCGCCGGATTCGACGTGTGGCTCCTCGACTGGGGAACGCCCGAGCCCGAGGACCGCTACCTCGATTGGGACAGCGTGCTCCGCCGGCTCGGTCGCGCGCACCGCCGCGTCTCGCGCGAGACAGGCCACGCGAAGATCGGCCTGTTCGGCTACTGCATGGGCGGGACGCTCACCGCGATCCACGCGTCGCAACACGCCGACTCGCTCGCCGCCTTCGTCACGCTCGCCGCACCGATCGATTTCTCGCGCGGCGGCATGCTGCGCCAGATGGTCGATCCTCGCTGGTTCGACGCGGGCGCGGTCGCCGATGCAGGCAACGTGGCTCCCTCGCAGATGCAAGCCGGCTTCACGGCGCTGCGTCCCACGCTCGATCTCGCGAAGCTCGTCTCGCAGCCGGACCTCGCGCTCGATCCCGCCGCGCGCGAAGGCTTCCTCGCGCTCGAGGCGTGGGCCTCGGACAACATCCCGTTTCCGGGGGAAGCCTACCGTCGCTACATCACCGAGATGTACCAGCGCAACGAGCTCGCGAGCGGCACGCACGTGGCGAACGGAAAGCCCGCGAAGCTGTCCGCGATCACGTGCCCCACACTCGCGATCACCGCGACACGCGATCAGATCTGCCCGCCTCCCGCGGCGGCCGCGCTCCTCTCGCTCGTCGGCTCGAAGGACACGTCCGAGCTCTCGGTGCCCGGTGGTCACGTCGGTGCCGTCGTCGGCAGCAAAGCTGCGTCGACGATGTACCCCGGCATGATCCAGTGGCTCGCACCGCGGCTCGCATAGCTCGCTAACGCGCCTCGCATTTTCGCCCCGGGGCGGCCGACCGTTCGCGCGGCGGTCGACCCTGGGTGCGAAGTCCCCGTCTTCGTGAAGGCGTTGTTCGAACCGAGCGCGCGAGTCACTCGCTCGGTTCGGTGCGCTTGCGCTTCTTGGCCGGCGCTTTCGCGGCGAGGCCCTCGCGGATCGCTTGCTTGAGCTCGTCGAGCTCGCGTCGGATCGCGGCGACATCGTCGTTGCGGTCCGTCGCGTGCGACCGATCGGCCGGTGGCTCGTCGTCGGGCTGCGCGGGTGGTGGCGGCGCGGGGACGAACGACCCGCTGGGCGGATAGCCCCCCTGCTGCGGATACTGCTGTCCGAACGGCGACGGAAAGCCGCCACCCATCCACATGCGGGCGAGCGCGTCGGTGGCCGCGACCGGGATCTGGGTCAACGGGTTGTACTGCGCGATGGACTGCACGCCGCGCTTGGCTTGCAGATAGAGGTCCAGCGCGCCAGTCACGTAGCGCGAGAAGAACTCGGCCAGCGCGTCGTCGGAGAGGCGGATCATCTGCATGAGCAGCTGCACGGGCAGGAACTTTGCTGCGTTGCCGGTCTCGAGGACGATCTGGGTGAGCGTTGCCTGTGTGAGATCCTCGCCGCTCTCCGCCCCCACCACGCGCACGTCGATGCCCGAGCGGATCTTGGTGGCCAGCTCGTCGAGAGTCACGTACTTGGAATCGCCGGTGTCGTAGAGCCGACGGTTTCCGTACTTCTTGATGACGACAGGTGGCACGTGTGCGGACCCTACGCTGGCCCATGCTGCACTGCAAGCGCCTCTTTTGCTGCATTGCAAAAGAACGGTTGACTTCAATCGGGCCGGATCGTAGTTTCCGCCCATGCTCCGGCCGTCCAGCTCCTTTGCATTGTTGCTTTGCAGCATGAACGTGCTGGGGTGCGGTGGGGGAAGCGGAAACGAGTGCGTGCGGGACGAGGACTGCGACTCCAACTTTTGCCGCGCGGACGGGACCTGCGGCGAGGTGCAGGACGATGGCGGCGTGGGCAGCGATTCGTTGCCGCCGGACATGACGTCGGAGCTGTGCACGCCGAACCACGACGACTCGATCGTCCTGGCCGAGCTGCCGCTGCGCGCGGGCAAGATGGCCAACTTTCGTGTCGCGAGGAACGCCACGTTCAACACGGCAGGCACGGCGGCGGGCGGCGGGATGAAGCGCTGGGATCTGTCGGGCGCGCTCGCCAACGATGCGGACACCGAGATCGTGCTCGCGTCGTCGGCCGGTGCGTACTGGGCCGCGGACTTCCCAGCCGCGACATACGCCGCACCGCTGTCCGCAGACTCCGACTTGCTCGGCGTGTTCAACGTCGACGCGACGGCGGTGACGCTCCTCGGAGTGGTCTCGCCGACGGCCGGAACGTTCGGCACGAAGATCACGTACGACCCGCCCGCGATCATCTTGAAGCTACCGGTGACGCCGAACGCGCAGTGGTCGTCGTCGAGCACCGTGAGCGGCAAGATCAACGGCGGCTTCGTGAACTACACGGAGAACTACGAATCCAACGTCGACAGCGTCGGCACCATGAAGACGCCGTACGGCGAGTTCCCGGTGATGCGCGTCGCGACAGACATGGAGCAGGTGCAGATCGTCACGCCGTTCGGCGGCAAGCGATCGTTCTCGTGGCTCGCGGAGTGCTTTGGCTCCGTCGCGAACGTCACGTCCCAAGATTTCGAGTCGTCGTCGGAGTTCGATGATCCGGCGGAGGTCCGGAGGCTAGCTCCGTGATCGCGCGCTCGGTTGTGCTCCTCGCGGCGCTCGTCGCGGGATGCGCGTCGTTTCACGCCGGTCGCCTTCCCGGTGCGCCCGCCGACGCGACGTTCGTCGACGTGGATGGCGTCTCCGTGCGCTACCGCGAAGCAGGAACCGGCCCCACCGTCGTGTTGATTCATGGCTACGGCGCGTCGGCCGATCACTGGGCGCCCGTCATTCCCGCGCTCGCCGTTCATCATCGCGTGATCGCCGTCGACCTCAAGGGCTTCGGCTGGACGTCGCGCCCCGACGGTGACTACTCGCCCGCCGCGCAAGCGCAGCTCGTGTGGCGCGCACTCGATCGCTTGGGCGTCGGCGACGTCGCGATCGTCGGTCACTCGTGGGGCAGCTCCGTCGCGCTGTCCATGGCGGTCGCGGCGCCCGCGCGCGTTCGTCGCGTCGCGCTCTACGCGGCCTACGTCTACGACGAGCAAGTGCCCTCGTTCTTCCGCTGGGCCGAGAAGCCCGGCATCGGCGAGGCGCTGTTCTCGCTGTTCTATCGCCAGCGCATCGAGGATCGCGCCCCGCTCGCGTACTACGACGAGCGCTGGGTAACGCAGGAGCGCGTCGAGCGCGTCGAGGACGAGCTGTCGCGCGAAGGCACCGTCGCCGCCGCGCTCGCCGTCGCGCGCAAGCATCAGTTCGCGGAGCTCCACACGAAGCTGCGGGGCTTCGCGCGCCCCGTGCTGCTCCTCTGGGGCGAGAACGACGAGGTCACGCCGATCCAGTTCGGTGAGCGCTTGGTCAACGAGCTGCCGAACGCGCGCCTCGTGCGCTTCCCGCGCTGCGGACACATCCCGATGGTCGAAGCGCACAACCCGTCGACGCGCGCGCTCGCGCTGTTCCTCGCTGCCGATCGCGCGCGCGAAGAGACACCGCCTGTCCCCGCGGAACCGACTCCGTCGCCCGACGACAGCAGCGGTAGTGGCGGTGGTGGCGGCGGTGGCGGCGGTAGTGGTGGCGGTGCGGGCGGCACGGGCGGCGACGACGAGCTCGACGCTGCTGTCGAAGCGGCGATCATCGCGAGCGAGCCCGCGCGCTCCGCAGCGAGCGAGTGGGAGCTCCCCGTCGGTGCGGATCTCGCCGCGCTCGGCGCCGAGCTCACGCCGCGCCGCTATGCAGCACCACGCGAGAGAGGTGGCGCCACCATCCACGGCAGCTTCCGCCTGCGCGAGCAGAGCCTGTTCAACCTCGATCTCGACCGCGGCCTCGACGCGCGCGGTCAGCCTCTCTATCCCGTGCCACTCGGCGGCGGGCAGAGGATCGACACCTCGGATCTTCGAGCACGCACGGACGTCGCCCTGTACGCACCGGGCGTCGGCGTCGCCGTCAAAGCGCGCATCGATTGGCTCGACAACGTCGCGCTCGGTGGACAACCGGATCTCGCGAACGGCTCGCCCGCGACGAGCCCCGGACAGCGTCCGAGCGTTGTCGTCGTGAAGCGCGCGTGGGGCGAGGTGCTCACGCCGTTCGGCGTGCTGGCGGCGGGACGCATGGGCGCGCACTTCGGCCTGGGCATCACGGCCAACGGCGGCGATTGCGATGATTGCGACAAGGGCGACGCGGCGGATCGCATCGCGTTCGTGTCCCCGATCGCGGGGCACTTCCTCGCGCTCGCGTGGGATGTCGCGGCGCGCGGCCCGTTCACGCGATCGCGCGATGGCGGACATCCGATCGCGCTCGAGACCACGGACGCCGCGAGCGGCCTCACGCTCGCGCTGTTGAAGATGCACTCGCCGGCGGCGCTCGCGCGTCGTGCGGAGGCAGGGCGCACGAGCGTCGAGTACGGCGCGTACGTCGCGCTCCGCTCGCAGGACAGGGACGTGCCCGCGAGCTACTTGCCGACGGCCGCGCCCGTCGAGACGTTCACGAGCAACGATCTCGTCGCGCGCGGGTTCAGTGCGCTCACCGCGGGCGGCTGGTTGCGCATCACGCGGCGCGGCTTTCGCTTCGAGGCGGAGATCGCGCACGCACGCGCGGACATCGAGCAGCCGTCGCTGATTCCCGGCACCGAGATCATGGTGCCCGTGTCGTCGCGACAGCTCGGCGCGGCGACCGAGCTCGAGCTGCGCAACGCGTGGGGCGCGCTCGGCGTGAAGGCTGGCTTCGCGAGCGGCGACGACGCTCCTGGCTTCGGTGCGTTTCCCCAGCTCGGCGAGGCAGCGCCCACATCAGGCGCGTTCGATGGACCGCAGGCCAACGTTCCGCGCGATCGCACCGTCGACAACTTCCGCTTTCACCCGGACTACCGGATCGATCAGATCCTGTTCCGCGAGATCATCGGCACCGTCACCGACGCGATCTACGTGCGGCCCAGCGCGAGCACCACGCTGATGAAGGTCGGCAGGGGTCGCCTCGAAGCGAGCGCGGCGCTGATCGCGAGCTGGGCGGTCGAGAAGACGTCGACGCCGTCTGGCGAGAGCGCTCTCGGCATCGAGCTCGATCCCGAGCTGCGCTACGCGACGAGCGAAGGGTTCGCCGCGGCGATCACGCCGGCCGTGTTCCTGCCGGGCGCGGCGTTCGACAACACCATGCTGGAGGCCAAGCCGGCGTACGCGGTGCGCGCGCGGCTGTGGTTTGTGTTCTGATGAGAGCGCTCGCGTTCATCGTGTTCGCATCGGCGTGCGGCGTGAATCAAACGCCGCAGCCCGAGCCCGCGCTCGAGCTACCGAGCTGCGTTCCGAATCGCGACGGCGTGATCACCGAGGACGAGCTCCCGATCGCGTTCGGCGCCACGGCAACGTACTACGCGTCGCCTGCTGGCGTGACGCGCACCGTCGCCACGAGCGGCACCGCGTGGGATCTCTCGGAGGAGTACGCCGACGACGTGGTGATCGAGCTCGGCCCGACGAAGATCAAGAGCCAGTGGTACGCGCCCGAGTTCGCGAGCGCGCAGTTCGTGGTGGACGCGGGCAGCGGCCTCGACGGCATCTATCACCAAGACGCGCAGGGCCTGTGGCTGCACGGCACCGCCTCGCGCGAGGAAGCGCCCGCCGCCGGCAAGACCCTGATCCGCTACGCGCAGCCGCTCCCCGTGCTTCGCTTTCCGATCGAGGACGGGGACGCGTTCGAGGCCACGGGCGCGATCACCGACGGCGTGGTCAACGGTTTGCCGTTCGTCGGCACGGACACGGTCAGCGTCGAGATCACCGGCGACGGGCGCATCGATGTTCCGTACGTTCGCTTCTCGCCCGCGATGCGCGTGCGCACGTTTGCCTCGCGCACGCCGTCGACGGGAACGCCGGTGGTCACGCGCCGCAACATCATCTTCTTGTTCGAATGCTTCGGCGAGGTCGCGCGGGTGGAGAGCCGCACCGACGAGCCGAGCGCAGAGTTCACGACCGCTGCCTATCTCAGGCGTTTCGCACTAGGAGTCACACCATGATCTGGGACATGTGGAAGCAAGGGTTCAACGCGTGGGAGCAAGCGACCTCGCAATTCATGGAGAAGGTGATGTCGAACCCGGAGGTCCTCGGATCTGCGGGTGCGGTGCTCACCGCGTTCATGAAGACGAAGTCGGCCACCGACAAGGTGATGTCGTCGTGGTGGTCGACGATCGGCCTGCCGACGCGCCGTGATCAGGAGCGCTCGCTCCACAAGCTGAACCAGCTCGAGAGCCGGCTGTACGACCTCGAGGAGCAGCTCGCGATCGAGCGCGCTCGCAACGCAACGCAGGCGACGAAGGTGTAGCCATGGACGTGACGCCGCTCCTCGAGGTGAAGCCTGCCCCACGCGCGGTGTTCGACCGTCTGTCGACACATCGACATCGCGTGCGCTTTCAGGTCCGCAAGGGTGCGGCGTGGGAGCCCGTCACGTGGGGGCAGTTCGCCGCGCAGATCCGCGGCGTCGCTCGCTGGCTCGTCGAGCACGAGATCGAGCCCGGCGATCGCATCGCGATCTACGGCGACAGCTCGGTCGCGTGGGCGTCCGTCGCGCTCGGCGTTCAAACGGCAGGCGCGGTGTTCGTGCCGATCTATCCGGCGAGCACGCCCGAGCAAGTGGCGTACATCCTCGATCACTGCGAGGCGAAGTTCGTGTTCGTCGCGGGCACGTCGTGCCTCTCGCGCATGGAGAGAGCGCGCGCGCACCTGACGCGTGCGATCGACGTGGTCCCGCTCGAGGGCGCGTCGTGGTCGCCCGATGCGCCGATCACCAACCATGGATCCGTTCGCGACGCGAGCGCGCGCGATGCCGCGGCGCCCACGCTCGTCGATGCGCGCCTCGGTGCGCTCGAGCTCGATGCACCCGCGCAGATGCTCTACACGAGTGGCACGTCGGGCAATCCGAAAGGCGTTCCGCTCACGCATCGCAACGTCGGCGTCAACGGTCGCGACTGGCTCGTGTGCAACGCGCCGCTCCTCGAGGAGGGCTATCGCGATCTGTTGTGGCTGCCCATGAGCCACATCTTCGGTTTCGGCGAGCTGTGCGTCGGCAACGCGCTCGGCTGGGAGACGTATCTGTCGTCGCCGTCCGAGGTGCTCGACGTCTTGCCCGAGGTGGCGCCGCAGGTGTTCTTCAGCGTGCCCGCGTACTGGGAGAAGATCGCGCGCGCGATGCAAGCGGGGCCGGACACGGCCCAAGCCCGCACGGAAGCGCTGCGCCGCGTGACCGGTGGCCGCCTCGCGTTTTGCCTCTCGGGCGGCGCGGGGCTCAAGGTGGAGATCAAAGAGCTTCTCCACTCGGCGGGCGTGCTGGTGATCGAAGGCTATGGCCTGACCGAGACCTCACCGACGCTGACGCTCAATCGCGCCGACGCGTTTCGCTTCGACACCGTCGGCAAAGTAGTGCCGTCCGTGGAGGTGAAGCTCGACGCCGACGGCGAGATCTTGGCGCGTGGCGAGAGCGTGTTCGGCGGCTACTTCAAGGATCCGGGCGCCACCGCCGCCGCGTTCACCGAGGACGGTTGGTTCCGCACCGGCGATGTCGGCCGCTTCACCGAGGATGGCTTCCTGCAGATCATCGATCGCAAGAAGGACATCCTCGTCACCGCGGGTGGAAAGAACATCCCGCCCGCGAACATCGAAGCGAAGTTCGTCGACGATCCGGTGATCGAGCGCGTCGTGGTCTACGGCGATGCGCGCCCGTATCTCGTCGCCGCCGTGTGGGTGCGCCCGGATGCGCTCGCCGATTCGCTCGATGATCGGCAGCGCGCCGTGTCCGCACGTCTCGAGCAGATCAACGCGGAGCTCGCGCGCTACGAGAGCATCAAGCGTCACTTCATCGCCGAGCTGCCGCTCACCGTCGACAATGGCCTTCTCACGTCGTCGCTCAAGTTGCGCCGCAAGGCGGTCTACGAGCGACTTCGCGATCGCTTCGAGGCCCTCTACACCATGCCGTCGGGGGCATGATGCCGCCCGAGAAGCGCGGACCGCTCGCGTCGCTCGGCGCACTGTGGAAGCGCCAGACGACGCGCGGGTTCACGGCGACGGTGGGGCAAACGCCGCACAGCGTGGTGTGGAGCGAGAACAAGTGGCGGCTCCTTCGCTTCACGCCCAGTGTCCGGCGCTTCGCGACGCCTGTCGTGATGGTGCCGTCGCTCATCAATCGCTGGTACGTGCTCGATCTCGCGCCCGAGCGATCGCTCGTCGAGTGGCTCGTCGCGCAGGGGCACGAGGTGTACTGCATCGACTGGGGCACGCCCGGCGTCGAGGATCGCTTTCTCACGTGGGACGACATCGCAGGTCGCTATGTGGGCCGCGCCGTCCGCACCGCGGCGCGACTCTCGAACACCGCGCGCGTCCATCTCCTCGGCTACTGCCTCGGTGGCACGATCGCCGCGTCGTACACGGCGGCGTTTCCCGAGCAGGTCAAGTCGCTGCTCGCGCTCGCGGCGCCGGTCGATTTCGAGCACGCGGGCATCATGTCCACGTGGACTCGCACGCCGACCTTCGACGTGCGCGCGATCATCGACGCGTTCGGCAACGTGCCGTGGCAGCTCATGCAGGCGTCGTTCAACATGCTGCGCCCCACGCTGCGCGCCGCGAAGGCGGTCACCGTCCTCGATCGCGCGTGGGACGACGAGTTCCTCGACGGCTTCCTCGCCACCGAGCAGTGGGGCAACGACAACGTCTCGTTCCCCGGCGAGTGCTACGCGCGCTACATCGAGGAGCTGTATCGCGGCAACAAGCTCGTCGCGGGCACGTTCACGCTGCTCGGCCGCCCTGCCCCGCTCTCGTCGATCACGTGTCCCGTGCTCGCGATCGCGTTCACCGACGACAACATCGTGCCGGTCCCGAGCGCGAAGCCGCTGATCGATCACTGCGGTGGACGCGACAAGCAGATCCTCGTCGATCGCGGCGGCCACGTCGGCGCCGTCGTCTCGCGCAAGGCGTCGCAGAAGCTGTGGCCCGCGATGTCCACGTTCTGGTCGCAGCGCGACTAACGATCACCGCGTGACTCGCTAGCGTTGTCGCACGACGAGCTCGGCCGACACCGCGTGCGTTCCCGGCGCGGGACACGGCACCTTCGTCGCGCGCGCGATCGCGTCGCCGAGGCATGTCTGCTGCGCTTGCGTGATCATGCCCGTCGCGAGCTGCACGTCGCCGAGCGATGCCTTCGCGGTCGCGCCATCGATCACGATCCTCACGCGCGCCTCGATCGCCGGCGCATCGACCGCCAGATCCGCGAAGCACGCTGCGACCGTCCACGGCATCGGCGGCTCCCACTCGCGCACGCTGCGATGCGTGACCACCGGCAGGTACGCCCCGCTCCCCGCATCGCGTTTGAGCGTGGGACGCAGATGCGCGTCGAGAGTGCGTCCTGCCCTCGTCACGGTGGGCGCTCTGGCTGCAGAGATCGTCGACGTGAGCCGCCGCGCTCCGCCACCGATCACCGCAGCGCCCAGCGCCTTGCACGCACAGCTCGCGACGTGACCGTTCGCGACGATGCGCTGCGCGTAGTTCTCGCACCGCGTGATCGCGCCGCGCTCGTCGGTCTCGAGCACCACGCCGATCGCGCCGACGTCGCCCAAGCAGGACTCCACCGGCGTCGCGATCGCCGGCGGCAACGCCTCCTCGTCGGCGCGCGCGAACGCGACATCTACCACCGGCGGTCGCGGCTTCGCTCCCGGCGTGGTCGCCGCCGCGTCCGGCGCGATGTCCTTGGGCGCCAGCTCGCCGAGCCGCTTCGCGAGCTCCGTGCGCCACGGCTGCGACGGATCGTAGGGCGCGGTCCACAGCGCTGTTCTCCCCGCATCGCGCGACGCCGCATCGACACCTTCGGACGCCGTCACGAGCAACACGCACTCGGGCAAGCACGCCACCTGTGCGACGAGCCTGCCGTCCGCGTGGATCTCCTCGTGCCACCGCTCGAGCGCCGACAACGCCCACAATGGGCCGCCGCAGGCCTTGCCCGTGTTCGCGTCCTGTCCATTCGCTGCCCGCCACAGGATCTCGCGTGTCCGCGCCGGCGGCTCGATCGTCAAGTTCGTCTTCTTCGCCCACCTCGCGATGATGTTCGCCGCCTCGAGCTGTTCGTCCTCGAACAGATACAGCCCCTGCACGTCGCGCACGACGAGCGAGCTCTGCACGAGCGGCTCGGGCACCGCGAGGATGCTCTCGCCCGCGCCCGGTCCAGGCACCACCGCATACTCGGGCCCGCTCGCGGGCGTCGACGGAGCACACGCGCTCGCGAGGGCGACGACGAGCGCAGCGCGCCGACTCATGACGCACATGGTAGCGCCTGCCGCTGCGGTTCGCTTGGTACCCGATCGAGGACCACGTAGGATGAGCGCGTGCGCATCGGGGTGATCGCGACGCTCGCCGTTTGCGCGTGTGGACGCGTGAACTTCGAGCCGCGCGGCGATGGCACTGGTGACGCCGACGCCGGCGTTGCGGTCGATGCTCCGGGTTCCCAACCCTCCGACGCGTCATCCGGCACCTGCACGACCCCGGCGATCGCGAGCTGTCCGGACCAAACGATGATGGCGAGCTTCGGCATCGTCACGAGCCAGAGCACGCAGATCACCACGCCGCACGACCTCGCCAGCACGCTGTGCAGCGCGGGCGGAAACACGCCCGAAGCCATCTTTGTCGTCACGCCGACCAACCGCGCGAACTTCCAGTTTCAAGCGGTCACGTCGAACCCGTTCTCCACGATCTACGTCCTCGACGGCTGCTGCGGGGGCGCCGAGCTCCAATGCGGCATGGTCACCGGCCCGAGGTTCCTTCAACGCGACGCGGGCCAGACATTCACCGTCGTCGTCGAGGGAACACTCGGTTCCACCGTCGAGCTCATGGTCGCCGGCTTGCTTGGCGTAGACTGAGCCCGCGTTGATCGTCGCGCTCGTCCTCGTCTCGGCCTTCCTGCACGCTGCCTGGAACGCTCTCCTCCGCGTCGAGCCCGACAAAGACCGCGGCCTCGTCGGTGCGATCACCGTCGCCTCTCTCTTCGCGTGCATCGTCGCCGCCATCCGCTGGGCGCTCGGCGAAGTCCCGTTCGCGACCAACGCATCCCTGTGGTGGACCCTCGCCGCCGGCGCCTTCGAAGCCGTCTACTTCATGACGCTCGCACGCGCACTCGAGCTGGGCCGCCTCGGCGCCGTGTACACCGTCTCGCGTGGCGGCGCGATCCTCGTCGTCTGGCCTCTCTCGATCCTGTGGTTCGCCGAAGCCGCCACGCTCACCTCCACCCTCGGCTCGCTCACCGTCCTCGCCGGCCTCGCCCTCTCGAGCCTCGGCGCCGCCGCCGGCGGCAACCGCGATCACCGCGCGGGCATCCTGTGGGCCGCTGCATGCGCCGCCTCGATCGCGGGCTATCACCTCGCGTACAAGGCCGCGCTCCTCGCGGGCGGGAACCCATCGGCGACCTTCGCGGTCTCGCTCTCGCTCTCGGCGCTGATCAGCATCGTCCGCATCGGCAGCGACGGCCGGCGCACCCTCCTCGCGGTCACGCGCACGCGCTGGTACCGCCTCGCTCTCATGGGCCTCGTGTGCGGCGGCTCGTTCCTGATCCTGATGGAAGCGCTCGCGCGTGGCGGTTCGGGCTATGTGCTGACGCTGCGCAACACCTCGGTGCTCTTCGCCGCCGCGCTCGCGTTCATGATCGGCGAGCGCCCGCGTCGCTCGGAGATGGTGGGCGCGGCCCTCGTCGCCGCAGGCGCGACGCTCATGTCGCTCTAAGCGCCACGCGATCGGTTGCGGGTGTTTCGCTCGTCTGATCCGCGAAGCTCGGCGAAGGGCGGCGCGACATCGTCGACGCCAAGGCGCGGGCGAGGCTCGTGGGTCAGATCGGATCTTTGTCGAACGCGACGCAGGTGTCCGGCAGCGTGACCCACGCGTGGCGACGACGCGTGTAGACGGAGTCGCCGGGCGGCGGGAACTGCGGATCGCCGAAGCAGCCGACCGCGACCGAGACGTGGCCCGTGATGCCCTCCTCCGTGTGGAACACGTTCGAGCCGCACACCGGGCAGAAGCGAAAGCGGAACGTCGAGCCTTGGTCGCCCGTGTGGAGGTACTCGCTCGCGCGGCCGTGCACTTCGTACGGCTCGGCGAAGGCAGCGAGGAACGCGAAGGCGCTACCGGTGCGCGCTTGGCAGGCGAGACAGTGACAGAGGCCCGAGCCGAGCGAGTCGCCGTGCACGGTGATCGAGAGTTGACCGCAGAGGCACTTCGCCGTGCGAGAAGACATGCAATACGATAGCGCGGCTCAGGCGGTCGCTGCGTGTGGGACGGAGGTGAGCGGAAAGCGGATGGCGATTCGCGTGCCGTGCAGGGTGGGCTCGATAGCGAGCGTGCCACCTGCGCGCGCGAGGCGTGCGCGCAGGTTGGCGAGGCCGCCTTCGTCGCGCTCGAGGACGCGGGGCGGAAGGCCGATGCCGTCGTCGGTGATGGTGGCGGCGAGCGCAGCGTCGGTGGAGGACACGTGAATGGTCAGCGTCTTCGCGCGTGCGTGGCGGACGGCGTTGTGTGCGAGCTCGAGGACGGCGCGCAGAAAATCGATCGAGAGCTCGCCCGGGCGCGAGCAGCCCGGATCGCCGTCGTCGTGAAGCTCGAGCGAGATGGTGTCGCGACACAGCTCGGCCGCGCGTTGGCGGAGGTAGGCGACGAGCTCGCGCCACGTGCGCGATGGCGTTCGCAGCGCCCACACGATCGCGCGCAGCTCGCTCGTGCCGTGCCCGAGGCGCGCAACAAGCTCGTCGATTAACTTCGCATCGCCTTCGGCGCTGCTACGCGCTCGGCCTTCGCCGAGCTTGTATCGATCGCGCAGATCGAAAGCGCCGCGCAGGCTGCGGAGTCGCCAATCGAGTGCGGCGAGGTCGGCGCCGAGTCCATCGTGGATGTCGCGCGCGATGCGCTGGCGTTCTTCGCGGACGCGCGTGTCGGCGAGCTCGGCGGCGAGGCGTGCGCGCTCGGCGTCGGTGGTGGCGAGGCGACGCGCGACACCGGCGGCGACCCAGTAGATGTAGCAACCCAGCGCGCCGATCGTGACGCACAGGGCGGCAGCGCCGAGGTCGCCGGCGACGAGGAACGCGAGAGAGGTCAGCGCCGGCATGAGCGCGAAGGCGATCAGATTGAAGCGCTCGCGCGTTCCCGAGATACCGACGAGCAACGCGTGCACGAGCCAGAGGATCCAGAAGAAGCTGTCGCCGCGCCCCGACGCGAAGACGAGCGAGAGCACCGCGCCTTGGATGAGGAGGGTCTCGATGCTGTCGAACACGAGGAACACGCGGGTACCTCGCGGATAGCGGGGCGTGATGAACGCGCCGGCGACCATGAGCACCGTGATCACTCCCATCGCGATCGAAACGTCGATGACATCGACGCGCAGGGTCGCGTGCACGGCGGGAACGAGCGGCAGGAGACAGATCGCAGCGGCGACCGCGACCGAGAGCACCACGGCGAGCGGCGAGCGAATCTCCGTGTCGTGCGCGGTTTGCTGCGTCACGTGACGAGACCTAGCCGCACGGCGACGACGGCGGCCTCGGCCTTCGAGCCCACATCGAGCTTGGTGTAGATGCTCTTCACGTAGCTCTGCACGGTGCCGATGCCGATGCCCAGTGCGTCGGCACACTGTGCGTACGTGGCGCCGCGCGCGAGGAGCGCGAGCAGCTCCGTCTCGCGCTCGGTGAGCTGCGAGCTCGGCTTGTCGTTCTGGCCGAGCATCGTCTCGACGATCAGGCTCGCCACCGTCGGAGACAGCGGCATGCCGCCGGCGATCGCGTCGCGGAGCTGCGGCACGACGCGCTCCGTCGGCGTGCTCTTCAGGATGTAGCCTCGCGCGCCAGCGCGAAGTGCAGCGAGGATCGTCGGCGCATCGTCGAACACCGAGAACGCGACGGGGGCACACGCGGGACTGCGCGCGCGCAGCTCCGCGATGACCTCCACGCCCGATATGTCGGGCAAGCCGAGATCGACGAGCGCAGCGTCGAACGTCATCGCACGCGCAGCAGCGATCGCATCGGTGCCGCGCCCGAGTGGCGTCACGTCCACACCTTCTGCGTGCAGCACCTGCTCGGCGCCGCGGCGGATCCATGGCTCGTCTTCGACGATGAGAACGCGAAGACGAGACGACATCTCTCCGTTGTTACCCCCCACGGCCATGGGATGTCCATGTGGAGAGGGAATAGGTAGTGTGCTCGATCAACGTGAAGAAGACACTGCTACAGGTAATAGGTATTTCTCTCATCGGCTGGTCGACCCTTGGGTGTGCGGTGGGGTATGGCGTCGGCCACAAGTCGCGCTCGATCGGCGTCGGCGACGAGAGCTCCAACCTGACGTACGAGAACAGTGCGTCGAAGGTCAGCGGCTTCTATCACGAGCTCCGGCTGATCGACTCGACGGGCCTCTTGCTCGCCACCCTGGTCAACGCGGGCAAAGCACAAGCCGCGCGCGACGAGGCGATGGAGAAGGCGAAGTACCAGACGCCGAACCAGGACGGCACGGTCACCGTCCAGGTCCGCTACGATCCGATGCCGATCCTGTCGGGCCTCCTCACCGACCTGCGGTTTCGCTTCGGTCTGGGCGATACGGAGATCCAGCTTCCCGAGGGCAGCTCGCCGACCGGCGGCATCACGTGGTGGGAGGCCGACCTGCGACCCGAGTTCTATACCTTTCGCCCGATCAAGAGTTTGCCGATGGTGTCCTCGCTGTATATCGGCATGGTCGCCGGTCAGATCACGAGCCCCGACGGAAACGTCGATCGCGAGCTGGATCTGTTCTCGATGGATCTCACCGCCGGCGCGACGACGACCTACGTGATCTCGCCGAACCTCGTCGCGACGGGACGCGTAGGCGTCGGCTTCATCAGCCCGCTGCTCGGCGCTCTCGTCGGCGGCGACCTGTTTCACCCGTCCGCGGAGCTCGAGGTCGGATGGCGCCCGATCTCGACGAACAAGATCGGCGTGATGGTCGGAGGCACCGCCGAGGTCGCGCGCGAATGGGCCCTCACGCGCTCGATGACGACGACGCGCATCGGCGCGGGCGTGACGATCACGTTCGGGATGCAGACGCCGAAGGCGAAGGGCAAGACGACCGAGACGCCCGATGCCAAGCCCGCGCCTACCGCGATGTCCGGCACGATCTGCCTCGGCAACGATGCACCCGCCACGTGCAATGTCGTCGGCGCTCTCCCCGAGGAGCCGAAGGCGCTCTACGTCGGGTGCGCGCAAGCCACGCTCGACGCCGCCAACACGTCGAACTTCTCGACGCAGCCGAGCGTGTGCCGCAAAGCGGGGGCTGGCATCACGAGCTACCTCGCCGCGAACAGCGCCACGCTCGACGCGCAGACGAAGCGCTACTTGAACATCGCGGCCGCCTCGGTGTTCGACTTCGCGGGTGCGGGCTACGAGGTGACGAGCGGCAAGC
Source organism: Pseudomonadota bacterium (assembly GCA_023428295.1). Classification (GTDB taxonomy): domain Bacteria; phylum Myxococcota_A; class Polyangia; order Haliangiales; family Haliangiaceae; genus JABFXX01. The sequence goes on along the minus strand of JAEYYV010000056.1, from coordinate 59,025 downwards.
TCACCGCGGATCATTGCGCGACGATCGAGGCGACGTACAACCACGTGCTCGGCGCGGATCCGCAGAACCCGGCCCTTCCGACGAAGATCAAGAGCAGCAACGACGCCGTCAGCCAATGCCGTGCGCTGTACACGTGCCAGTCGTCGCTCGAGGACGGCATGGTCTGCGCGAGCAAGGCTCCCTGACCGCTGTGCTGCTCGTCGCGCGAACGATGTGTGCACGCGCCACCGCCGCTCGCGTGATATCGCAAGTGCATGCAGCTCGTCGGTCGCAGTAGCTCGCTGTTCACGCGCGTCGCGCTGGTCGTCGCACACGAAGGCAACACGCACGTCGAGCTCGTCGTGGTGCGCGACATGCTGTCGACGGAGACCGCGGCGTACGGTGGACACCCGGCGCTCAAGCTACCGGCGCTGCGTCGCGACGATGGCTCGCTCCTCGTGGGCACCGAGAACATCTGCCGCGTGCTCGCACGCGACGCACGCATCGTGTGGCCCGAGGACGTTCGCGACGACCTCGGACGTAACGCACAAGAGCTCGTCGAGCACGCGATGGCCGCGCAGGTGCAATGGGTGATGGGCACCATGGTCGGCAAGCTCGACGGTTCACATCCGTTCTTCGCGAAGATCCGCGCCGGCTTCGAGGGCGCGCTCGCGTGGCTCGACGCGAACGTCGATCGCGTGCTCGCTGCGCTCCCCGCGCGCGACGCGAGCCTGTTCGAGATCGAGCTGTTCTGCCTCGTCGAGCACCTCGTGTTTCGCCGATCGCTGCCCGTCGCGGGCTACCCCGCGCTCGTCGCGTTCGCGAGTGCGTGGGGACAACGCGCATCGGCAACGGCAACCGCGTATCGATTCGACGAGGGCTAGGCACATCGACTACGATCGAGCCGTGCAGACCACGGGCGGACTCGTTCTCCTCGCGATGATGACGGCCACGGCGATGGCGCAGCCCAAGGCGAAGCCCGCCACGCCGGTGCCACCCGCGCCGAGCCCCGCGCCTCCGCCGACGAAGACCGAGAAGAGAGTGCGCGTGAACCTGCCGGTGATCGAGATCCTCGATCCCAGCGGCTCGATGACGGAGCCGTCCGTACGCGCGGCGATCGTGAAGGTCGAGCCGGAGCTCCTGAAGTGCGCCGAGACGTCGAAGTGGCAGAGCACGGCGTTCGCGTGGCTCGTCACCGACTGGCGCGGCAAGGTGAGCAAGCTCGAGCTCGCCGTGGACTCCGCTGCGGTCGAGAAGTGCCTCGGGACCGTGCTGAAGACCGTCGTCGTGCAGAACGTCCAGGTCCGCGCGACCGCGTTCGTGAAGCTCGGCGTGGGCGTACCGTCGAGCGACGATCCGATGCACACGCTCCAGTAGTCACTCGCACGGATCGGTCAGCGCCCCCGGCGCCGGGACCGTGGCGACACCGTCGCGAACGTGCGTGTAGAGGAAGCAGCCGTACTGGTGCTTCACCTCGTCGAGCTGCTGGAAGATGTAGTGCGGATCGATGATGCCGTCGCCCTCGAACTGCACGGCGATGCGCGTGGCTCCCTCGAGGTTGCCCTTCACCGGATAGCTCACGAGCCCGTCGAGGCCCGCGAGCGCGAGCGTGGATTGCAGCTCGGGCCACACCTCCGTGCCTGCTTGCTCGTTGTGCGTCGCGAGCACCGCCGCGTCGTAGACCGACGTCGTGAAGTTCTCGTCGCCTTTGGGCACCGATTGATAGATGTCGCGCAGCCCGATCGAGGGCAGGCGGCGCGCGTTGATGCGGTTCATGTACGCGATCGGCTCCGCCGCTTCCCAACCGAGCCCGAGCACGGAGAGCGCGGGATGCGCGAACACGAGCTGCGTGTCGTCGATGCCGAGCGCCGTGCCGAGCAACGAGCGCGCGCCCGGGACGAGCTCCGTCTCGAGGATCATGTAGTTCCAGAATCCGCCCGCGCCGGTGGGGACGAGCGCGGTCCATCGCGGCTCGATCGCGGCGGTCATGTTGGTGTACATGCCGCCCATCGATTGCCCGCCGGCGACGACCTTGGTCTCGTTGAAGAAGTGCACGCCACCCGTCGCGGTAGCTCCGCACGATGCGAGCGCGGCCTGCGGGATCTCGAGGTCGAGCATCGCGTCGAGGAGGAGCCGCTGCTCGATCACACCTTGTTGGAACGTGTACGGAAACGCGGACAGGTTGTTGATGTTGAGATACGCGTAGTCCGACGCGTTCGGCACACGCTCCGGGTTCACGGGCATCGCCGCGCCGACACCGGCGATCCCGTGCCGCGCGACGACGTAGCCCGGCCCTCGCCCGGGCTCGGCCATGCCGCCCGGCGCCGAGACGCGACCGCGATCGACGAGCTGGTTCGAGACACCTCCCGAGCCGTGAATGAACTGATAGAGCGGCCACCCCGTGTCCGGCATGGTGCCCTTCGGGATCGTGATCGAGAGCGGGATCGTGACCACGCCTTGCTTCGTCGGCGCGTCGTTCGCGTCGAGGACAAACCGGCCCTCGGTGTCGAACGGCGGCTCGCCCTGCTGATACTGCGGCATGTCGATCGTCGCGGTGAACGCGCAGAAGCCGTCGTACCCCGCGCCGCTGTCCGGACCGACGAGCGTGACGTTCTCGATCGCCGGGCTCTCGGCGGCGCGCACCGCCTCGGAGCGCGCCCGAAGTCGCGCGACTTCATCGCCGGTGGTGAACACCGTCGCGACGATCGCGTCGTCGATGTTCGCCGCCTCGAGCGCGGGCCACAGCGGCGCGTAGAGCTCCTTCGCCGCGGCGCCCTTGGCACCGCGCGGCGTCTTCTGGGCGGCGAGCTCCTCGAACGCAGGCGCGGGTGCGAAGCCGGGCGCGAACGCTGCGCGGATCACGTACGCGTAGCGCGTGTTCGCGCGGAGCACGATGCCCGGTCGCGGCGCGAGCGTGACGACATCGTCGGGGAGGTACGGATCCTTCGCGAGCGTCTGCGCGACGATCGGAAACCGCGCGCCGAGCTCGGGCGAGGTTGGATCGATATCGATCAGCGTGACCGCCTCGTCGTTCGCCGCGATGACATCGGAGATCGATCGCGCGGGTACTGGCGCGGTGAAGCGAATGAACGCGATCGGCATCGTCGGCCAACCGCGTCGCTCGTCGGCGACCGACAGCAGCGCCTTCAGGATGGGCACGTTGCGTGGATTGGGAAACCCGTCGAGATCGGGGCTGTTGTCTGCACGCAGGCGAAGATCCGACGGGAACGGCAGGTTCCAGTACGACTCGCTGCCGGCGAGCTCGCCGTCGAGATCGAAGTACGCCGTCTTGCTCGAGTCCGCGTTATCGCCACACGCGGATACGAGTACAGAAAGAACGAGCAGGCGCCGCATGGCGCGACTGTACGCTAACCGGAGACGGTGATGCGGGTCCGCCGGCGACGCGGTGGCTGCGTCGCGACGTCGCGCACGCGCTCGAGGATCGTCGCGGCCAGCTGGCCGTCCTCGGGTACGAACTGGATGCTGTCGGCGAACATGGCGCGATCGCGCGCGCTCACCTCGCCGACGACGATCATCAGGCCGGGCTCGCTCTCGAGACCGCGCGCGTACATGCACAGCTCGAGCGCGTTCATCACACCGCGCAGCTGCGCGTCGACAAACACGAGGTCCGGATGATCACGATTGAGCTTGTGCGCCGCATCGGTGCCTTCACTCGCGATCTCGACGTGCGCCGACGAGTACGCGCGACGCGCGAGGCTCCACATCCAGCGCGCTCGCGCCGTGTCGTCATCGACGATCAGCACGCGCACGGTGCGTGAGTGCGTGCCGTGACGATCGATGATCGAGTCGAGCTGCAACAGCACCTCGGCCGCGCTCGGCGGACGTCCCACCGGATGCTTCGCGAGGCACCACTCGACGAGATCCGAGAGATCCACGGGCAAGTCGGGGCGCAGGTCAGCGAGCCGCGGCGGCGGTTGATGCGCGTGGCCGCGCAGCTCGGTTTGCAGATCGTCGGCGGCGAACGGTGGCGTTCCGCGCGCGAGCTCGATCGCGATGCAGCCCATACCGTACAGATCGATCGCCTCTGCCGCCGTGGGGTCCGTTGCTTCGACGTCGCCGCGCACCACCTCGGGCGCTCGCACGTGACCGTGTGGACCGAAGGCGGGCACCTGGCTCAGCGACAAGCGCCCGAGCACCAGGCGATCATCGGTGGTGATTAGCATGGTCGCGCCGCTGATCTCGCCGATCGCGATGCCGCAATCGTGCGCGCGTGTCACGGCCGCGTACACGGTGCGCAGCTTGGCGAGATAGCTCTCGACCGCCAGAGGAGGACTCGCCTCCAGGTATTCGCGCAGGATGGTGCCGTTCACGCGCTCGCCGACGACGAACTCGAGCCCGTCGTGGCGCCCCATCGCGTAGATCGCGACCGAGCTCGGATCCTTCACGAGCGCGCAGCGTCGTGCTTCGAGGATCATCGACGGCACATCCGGATCGCGCCACGCGAGCTTCAGCGCCACCGCGCGGTCGAGCATCATGTCGCGCGCTTCGAACACGATGCCGGTGTCCGTCCGCGCGATCTCGTCGCGCACGACGTACATCCCCGCAACGACGTCGCCGTGAACTACCGCCGTCGTCGGGCTGTCGCGATACCCCGGCGAAAGCTCCATCGCCGCCAATATACCCGGCCGCTGGTCACGTTTCGAGCAGCCGCCACATGTACCAGGAGCCGATGGTGCGGAACGGCTGCCACGGTGCTGCGAGCGCGATCATCTTCTTCGCCTCGGGCAGTTTTCGTAACCGAAAGTGCTTCTGCATTCCCTTGCGAATGCCCAGGTCGCCGAGCGGCAGCACGTCGGGACGCGCGAGCGTGAACATCAAGAACATGTCCACGGACCACGGGCCGATTCCGCGCACCGGCAACAGCGCCGCGGAGATCTCCGCATCCGTGAGCGTGGGCAGCGTCACCGGATCGAGCTTCTTCTCGATCACGTGCCTCGCGAGATCCTTGATCGCCGCCGCCTTCGCTCCCGAGAGCCCCGCAGCGCGCAGCTTCTCGTCGGGTGTCGCGAACAGCTTCTTCGCTGTCGGAAACGCGCGCTTTGGATAGAGGTCCAAGAACCGTCCCCAGATCGTGTCCGCGGCCTTGCCCGAGAGCTGCTGACTCACGATCGCGCGCGCGAGCGAGTGCACCGGATCGCGACCGGGCGCGATCGTCGGATGACCGTGCGTGTCGATCAGCGCGGCGAGCTTCTCGTCCGCCTCGCGCAGATGCGCGATCGCCTCGGACCAGTCGTGCACAGGAACCTCCGGCATGAACGCCAGCTTGCCACGAGCATCTGCGCCGCGGCTTGCATGCCCTTGCTGTCATGGCCACTTCCACCAACTCTCTCGTGTCACGTCCGCGCAGCGGGCTCGCAGCGCTCGCCTTTGGCGCACTCTCCTACGGAGTCTCCGCAGTCGGCGCGCTCGTGATGAAGCAGCGTGGTCCCGTGGATCGCCTGTGGTACCGCACGCTGCCCAAGCCGTCGTTCCAGCCGCCATCGTGGGTGTTCGGTCCCGTGTGGAGCGCGCTGTACGGTGCGATCGCGTACTCGGGCTACCGCATCTGGCGCGCGCCGAAATCACCCGACCGCACGCGTGCTCTCGCGCTGTGGGCCGCGCAGCTCGCACTCAACGGCGCGTGGACGCCGCTGTTCTTCGGCGCACGCACGCCGAAGATCGCACTCGTCGACATCGTCGCGCTCGACGCCGCGGCCACCGCGTACGTCGCCGCCGCCGCGAAGGTCGACAAGCGCGCCGCCGCCGCCGTCTCGCCGTACCTCGCGTGGCTCGCCTTCGCGACCACGCTGAACGGATCGATCGTCGCGAAGAGTAACTAACGTCGTCGGGGCTACCCCGTCGCCACCCGTCGCGATCGCGAGTCGTCCATGCGATCGCGATACCGTGATGGAACATGCAGTACCCCGCGCTGGTCATCGCCGTATCCATGCTCGGAGGCTGTGCGTCGGTGGCCAACATCGCCGCGTTCGGCGGTGGCGTCGCGACCGGCGCGGTCGTCGCGAAAGACAGAGGTGATGCCATCATCACCGTCGGCGGCGGAGCGCACGTCGGCTCGCGCGACGTCCCTGCGGGGTCCACGGCGTCCGGTCGCGGCGTCGGCGCATCGGTGATCTCCGAGGGCGTCGGCATCGCGAGCAACGGCGGCGTCGGCTGGGCCGCGCACTCGCGGGTCCAACTCGGCATCTTCGGCGACGACTACTGGTTCGGCGAGATCGATCTCGAAGCCGGGCCCGGCTACCTCCACCGCGGAAACGTGGGCGGTGGCGTCGTCGCAGGATGGAACTACGGCGGGCAGTTCGACGCTACGAACTCGATCCCGGTGCGCGCGATCGCGTACTGGTCGAGCACCGACGTGGTCGTCGCCGCGAGCGCACACATCTCGTATCGGAGCGACAGCGAGTCGTGGACTGGACGAGGCGGCGAGCTCGCTGCGACGTTCGGCAAGGTCGGCGTCGGCGTGCGGTACGAGGATCAGAACGGCGCCAGCGTGGTCAGCGCGACGGCCGGCTGGTCGTTGCACACGAGGATGCAGACGACGAAGTAGCTCGGCGGCGGCGGAGAACGAGTCCCGCCACGAACGCACCGAGCGCGATCGATCCGCCGGAGCCTCCACCCGTGGAGCAGCAACCACCGAGCTCGGGCAGCTCGATCTGCTTGCACTGCGCGCTGCACGTGTTGTCGCCGAGGCCGTGATCGCACTCCTCGCCCGAATCGACGATGTAGTCGCCGCAGGTCGGACGCAGACAGAACGTGCGGCACTCGCTGTCGGGCTCGTCGGAGTTCGCCGGTCCGAGATCGCAGCCCTCTGTCGGGCTGCGCACGCCGTCGCCACACACGGAGTTGACGTTCGCCACGATGCACACGTCGTCGAGCTGCCAGCCGCCGAGGTGCAGGCCGGCGTCCGAGCTCAGCTCCCAACCGACCTGCAGCTTTCGCGATGGCGACCATCCCGAGAGCAGCACGTCGTGGAAGCGCCACTCGCGATCGATGTGGTGCGTCGACGATGCTTCGCCATCGTTGGCCGTGAAGTTCATCCAGATCTGCTTCCCGTTGACCGTGATCCTCGCCTGGTCATAGTGCGAGTCCTCGACGGCGAGCCAGCGGCGATACTGCAGGTGGACGTCGGTCCAGCGGCCGACGTCGATCACGGGCATCTTCACCCACGTCGACGTGGCCGGCTCGTAATCGCCGCCGAGGTTCTGCCCGAACAGCTGCGTGCCCGAGTACGCCGCGCCCGGATCCGTCGCGCCGCCGCGCGGAGCGCCCCACTCCCAGATCGTCGACCCTTCGCCGGTGGTCCAGCCGGTGTCGAACGGGTTCTCGGACTCGAAGTCGGTGCAATAGAGCGGGATGGTCTCGCCTTGGTACAGCTCGTAGTACGGATCGGCGAGGTTGTCGGCGAGCGTGAACACCGAACCGTCGGTGAACTTCACGCGTGCGCGATAGAGCACCTTGCCGTCGAGGGCGAGCGGAAGCTGCACGTAGTAGTGACCGGGCGCGGTCTGCGTCGCGACATTGCTACCGGCCGCCGGCGTGCTCGTACCCGACGGACGCCAATCGACGGTGACCGACTCGATCGCGTCGGAGCTGCAGCGCGAGGACAACCCGGTGACATCGACCGTCACGAGCGTGGATAGCGCGCGGTTCTCGAGTGCCCCCGGCGCATTGATGGTGCCCGCGGCGGTGCGGAGGCCGTGTCTGCCGAACGCGCTGCGAATCGCGCACTCGTTGGGCGTTCCGTTCTCGAGGTTGCCGTCGTCGTCGTCCTCGACGAGCGCCTCGATCAGCGACGAGGGGATGTTCGTCGCGCGGCGCAGCGTGGCGAGATAGAGCTTGTTGATGATGCGCTCGCCCTCCGCAGCGCCGTACGTCGCGACGAGATCTTTGCGCAGATCCCAGAGCGCACCCGAGTAGATCTGACCGGTGTAGTGGATCTCCTTGACGTCCTCGGGCCAGCGGTACTCCTTGTCCGGCGGATCGATCTCGCGCAGCGGATTGTCGCCGTAGCGAAAGCCGCGTCCCATGCCGGAGTCGTTCGTGATGATCGCGGCGAGGAAGTCGGACGCGCCCTCGGACATCGCGCCGTCGAACGCGCCGACGCCTGGGATCACTTGGTGCTGGTGCAGCGCGTGACCGAACTCGTGATAGATGACGTCCTGCACGAGGCCCGTGTTCTGGCACTTGTCAGAGGCCTGCAGGAAGTTGACGGTCTTGCCGTCCCAGAACGCGTTGCACTCGCTGCCGATGTTCACGTTGGCGACGAGCTGCATGCCGAGCAGCGGCATGTCCGCATCGACATGGCGCTCGACATACTCCTTCACGATGTTGATCGCGACGTAGACGTTGAGCTGCGCATCGTCGAGACCGTTGCCGCTCGCGTCCCACACCGACGTTCCATTCGGCGAGATCGTGAGATCCGTGAACGCGGGCTGCGCGTCGGCACCTGCCTTGTTCACGATCTTCACGAGGTCACCCTCGACGGCGGTCGTCAGCGTCATCTGCGTATCGGGCGACCACGACACGCCGCCGTGGATCGTTGTCGTGACGGCGGAGCCAGCGATCGTCACGTACGCGCGCGGCGCCGGGAGATCGAGGCGTGCGTTGCCGGGGTGGCGATCGACGGACTTGTAGAGCAGCGTGCCCGTCGCGTACGCGTTCATCTGCTGGACCGCGAGCAGCTCGCCGGTAGCGCTGTCGGCGTACGCGAGGTAGCGCCCGTCGGCGCCACCATCGATGGTGAGCGGACGCGCGAGACGATACGCGAGCACCGCGTCGTCACCGACGAGCGGCACCACGACCTCGTCGCCCGCCGCGCTCACCGGCGCGGTAGGCAGCGCGACCGCGGCGCGCAGCGCGGGCGTCACGCGAGATGCCAGCACTGAACGCGCGAGGCGTGCGCGCGGCTTGGCGTACGTGACGTTCGGCAACGCCTCGCTACCGATCGCGATCAACCGATCGCGCTTGAAGCGAAAGCTGACTTGCCCGCCGACCACGGCGACACCACCTGCGCGTTGCACGAAGCCCACCGAGCGCACGCCGTTCGCGAGGTCATTGCTCGCGAGCACGAAGTCCTGCGCCGTGGCGCCGGGTGCGAGGAGCGCGAGATGATCCGCGAGCAAACGTTGTGCGGTTTGCTTTGCTGTTTGCGCCGATGCGATCACCCCCGGCGTCGGAATGCCGGTTCCCCAGATGCGCGAAGGAACGCCTGTCGCGCGATCCCACGACGCGTTCCACTGTCCGCCCGCGCGCGCTCGAAAGGCCGTCCAGCCGGCGGTCGTGTGCGGTTGATGGCGGATGCCGATCGAGGTGCGCAGCGGCTTGGCCAGGCCCGCGGACGGCATCGCGGTGAGGTGCTCGGCGGGAGGACGACTGATCTGCGAGCGCGGAACGACCGCCGATGCGGTTGCAGTGAACGCCACCAAGCTGCCGGCCACCACGGCCGACCGACGAAACGACATTGACGGATTAGAGCGCATCCCGAGCCGTGCGCGAAGCGTTTACGATGGTCTGCGCTAACCGGATCGGCCGCGCTCCGAGTCCTTATGACCGCACCCACCGCCGGGAGTCGCGCAGATAGCGGTTTGCGCGAGGGGATGCCCCGGCGCGTACTAAGGGAACACCACGTCGAAGCGCATCGCGACGACCTCGTCGAGAACCCACATCGGATCGAAGCCACGTAGCCGATCGCGACCGACGAAGAACTTGAGGGTCTGGCCATCGCGAACCACTTCGAGCTCGAGTTGATCATCGCGCAACGAGCGCGCGTAGTTGAACGCCATCTCGTCGGGCGTCTTCACACCGTTCACCGCGACCACGACATCACCGCGCACGAGCCCGATCATCGCGGCCACGCTACCCCACGAGCACCCGAGTACGGGTACGCCGTTCAGGCAGCGTGCAAGCCGTTCGACATCGTGGTTCTGCAACGTCATGAACAGGGAGTCGGCCGACGACTACCCGTCCTGAGGTTTTCGTGGGGTGCCTCACCGACGACTACCCGATGCCTAAGCGCCGAGAACTGCGTCGAGCGCCTCGGTGCGTGACGCGCGAACCGCGTTCGCGAGCGCGAGCTGTCCGCGCGCGCGAACGAGGTTGTGCTCGCGACGGGATCCGAACCGCGAAGCGTCCCACCCGAAGTAGCGATCCGCGAAGACATCGACGCAGAAGCGCGCCGCGAGCTCGATGCACACGGTCTCGAGGCCGCTGACGATCGACCGGCGCTCGTCGTCGGTGAGCAGATCGTCGGCGACACCCCGAAAGGCGCGTATCGCGGCGGAGAAGATCGCGAGGTCGAACGTGACGGAGCCCGCGTCTTCGCCGCGCGGGTTGCACCACGAGCGCATCGCATCGCCGAGCTCGAACGCCATCGTGCCGAGGCCGAGCGTGTCGAGATCGAGCAAGCAATGTCCCGTCAGCGGGTGCTCGTGGAAGAGCAGGTTCGAGATCTTCAGATCGCCATGGCAATGCCGGCGCGGCGTAACGGGCAACGCCGGCAACGCGCGCGCGCCGTCGAGGATCTCGCGTGCGAGATCGATCCACTCCGCCTCGCCCTGCCCGTCCGCATGCTCCTTCAGACGCGCGAGATGCGCCGCCGTGTCGTGCACACCGGCGCGCGCGAACGCGTACTCGTGCTGCAGATCCGCGACCGCGCGATGAAAGCGCCCGACGAGCTCGCCGCCGGCTTCGGCCCACAACGGATCGGGCACGCGATGTACGGTGGTGCCTTCGACCCACGTGAGCGCGCGCCACGTTCCATCGGCGTCGACCCAGCGCGCACCATCGAGCGTGGGGATGAGACGCGGCGTAGGGAGACCCTTCGCAGCGAGGTGCGCGGTAACCGCCTCGATGTCTTCATTCACGCGCGGACCGAACACCGCGTGCAATCGCTGCACGACGGCGAACGGCCGACCGCCGAGCGACACGCGAAACGTCGCGTTGATCAAACCGCCCGCGAGCGGATGGATCTCGGCAGAGGTCCAGCCGTACGCCTCGCGCACGGACTCGGGCACGACGCGCCCGTGGAGGCTCACGGTGCGCCTGGCGCTTCGTCGGGCGGCGTCGGATCGCCGTGCGTGTCGCCGGGACTGTCGACGGCGGCGGGCTTTACTTCGAGGAGCTCGACATCGAACACGAGCATGCCCTGCGGCTTGCCCGGCGATGCCGCGTACGCGAGCTGCTCGGGGATCCAGAAGCGAGCCTTGTCACCGACGGACATCACGGGAATGCCGTCGGTCCAGCCGCTCATCACGCCTTGCAGCGAGAACTCCGCAGGCTCGCCTTTGATCAGCGACGAATCGATCAAGCGACCATCCGTGGTCCAGCCCGAGTAGTTCACCTTCACGGTGTCCTTCTCGCTCGGCTTTGGACCGCCCTTGCCCTTCGACAAGAAGCGATACGACACGCCCTTCGCTGTCTTCTGCGCGGTTGCCGGCGGTGCGGCGACATCGGGCGGCGTGGGCGGCGGCTGCTTGCCCTTCGCGATCGTCAACAGCTCGAGCTCGTACACGAGGAGCCCGTCCGGCATTCCGGCGACGGGCTTGCCCGCTTGCATCTGTTCCGACGGCACCCAGAACCGCACGCGCGATCCGGGCATCATGGAGGTGAGCATCGACTCCATCGCTGGCGACTGGCGATACACCGGCACCGTGGCGGGACGCTTGCGCATCTCCGTCGAGTCGAACATGCGCCCTTCCTTGTCCCACGCGGAGTAGTGGAACTGCACCGTGTCCCACGGCTTCGGCTTCTCCTTGCCGGTGCCGGTCTTCACGATCGCGGACACGATTCCGTTCGCGAGCTTCGTGCTCGGTCCGGTGGGGCCCGCGAGATCGTGCGGCACCGGCGGCGCCGAGAGAATGTCGACGATCTCGACCTCGTACACGAGCGTCTCCGGTGGAGTGCCCGCTGGCGGCCCGCCCTTGTACCCGATCTCCGGCGGTAGCCACAGCATCGCCTTCTCGCCTTGCTGGAGGAGCTGCATCGCCTCGGTGAAGCCGGCAGCGGTGTTCGCGAGCGGCAGCGGCATCGGCTGGCGACCGCGATTGGAGAAGAACGTCTGGCCGTTCGCCTGTCGCCACCCCGTATAGATGATGGAGACGGTGTCGTTTCGCTTCGGTGCTTCGCCCGTCGGCTGCGACGGAAGCTTCTTGTAGATGAGCCCCGACGACGTCTTGATGGCGTCGGCGGGCGGGTTCTTGATGTCGAGCGGCGGCTCGATCTGATCGACCGTCGTCGGCGTCGTCGGCGTCGTCGGCGTCGTCGGCGCGACGCCAGATCCGGACCCGGGAGCCTCGACGTTCGCGTTGGTGATCTTGCGTTCCTCGCGCTGGCATCCAGCCGAAACGACCAACGCGAGAGACGTGACAACAGCGAGGCGCATCGCGCGCACTCTACTACGCCGCGAACGCTTCGCGAGTCAGGTTCCGGATGCCCGCTGCTTCGACGAGAACATTGTCCTCGATGCGAATCCCACCGAACTGGCGCAGATCTGCGATCGCAGACCAATCGATCAGGTCGCGGCGGTCATCGGCCTGCAAGGGGCCGAGCAACGCGTCGATGATGTAGACGCCTGGCTCGATCGTGAACACCTGACCGGGCTCGATCACCGACGTATTCCGCAGGAAGCGATTCTCCGGGCGCGGCGGGCGCGGCTTCAAGCCGGCGTCGTGCACCGTGATGCCGAGCGAGTGGCCGAGGCCGTGCGGGAACAATGCGCGCGTGATGCCCCGCTCCACCAGCTCGTCCGCACTGCCGCGCGCGATGCCAGTCTCGCGAAGCGCGTTCGCGAGCAGGCGATGCGCCTCGTCGTGCAGATCCTCGTACGAGAGCTGCGGGCGGATCGCGCGGCAGATCTGCTGCTGGAGCGCGTCCATGTGCTGGAGCAGCTCCTCGAACCGCCGCGCCGCGGAGCCCGTGCCGCGAACATACGTGCGCGTGATGTCGCTTCCGTAGCCGAGGACCTTGGCGCCCGCGTCGATCAAGAACGACGTATCGCCGTCGACGGGCACGCGCTGGTACGCCACGTAGTGCAGCACGGCCGCATGCGGACCGAGCGCGACGATGTTCTTGTATGGCGCCTCGGCATCGTCTTGCTCGGACGCTTGCAGATACGCGAGGTGCAACGCGAGCTCCGACGGCGTTCCCGACCGGAACAGCGCCGCGACGTGCTTGTGGCCTCTCGCGGCGCGTTGGCTCGCGAGGACGAGACACTCGATCTCGTACGCCGTCTTCTTGGTGCGAAGCAGATCGAGCGCGGTGATCAGCGCGGGCGGATTCACGGCGCCCGGCGGCGACGTGCCCGGGTCGCGCGTGATGATCGCGACGCGGCCGCCCGGCAGCGCATCCCCCGCGAGCCCGGACTTGACCTCGACGAGATCGAACGAGGACCAGAAGTGATCGCTCTCCGGGATCGCTGGCGTCTCCCAGAAGTCGTCGGTGACCGTGCGAACGAGCAGCGGCCTCGTCGCCGGGCGAATCACGAGGTAGGCATCGCCTTCGTCGAGTGGACACCAATGCGAGAACGCGGGCGTCTTCGACAGCGGCCACGTCTGATCGTCGAAGCGATTCTTCAGGTGCGCGCTGCCGCCGCACAAGATGATCGCGTCGAAGCCGTGGGTTGCCATCGCGGCTTCGTAACCCTGTTGGAGATATGCGATGTGGGCGGGATAGGTGGATGCGTACGTCACTTGATCACCGTGGGAGCAGTCGCAAAGGCCGACACGGGCGAACGCTCGATCGCGAACGTTCGGCCCTCGACAAGATCACCGACGACGAGCCGCACGTTCGGCGTGACGTGCGGGCCGCGCTTGACCGGCACCGTGAACCGGCGCGCGACGCTCTTCACGGAGTCCGCGTCGGCAGGCTTGAATCCGCTGATCGTCGCGTCGCCGGCAAAGCTCGCCGCCGCGGCGACGAGCGCAGCTCTCTGCTGCGCGCTGACGGTTCCATACCCGACGAGTACGGGCCCGGTCAGCGACGGCAACGCGACCACGGAGGTCGTGCCGCTCGGCAGTGTCACGCCCGCGGGAACGATCGCGGCGTCTGCTTTCCCGAGCCCGAGCGCGGCGAGCGTGGATGCCGTATCGGGCGCCGCTTCGATCTTGCTGAAGTAGTCCTTGGCGATGTCGCCGCCGAACAGCGCGTTGACCACGAAGTCCGTCTCGCGACCACCGAGGCTCGGCACGAGGACGCGCTTACCTTTGAGTGCGCCGATCGAGTCCGCACCGCGCGCGACGAGCTGCCACGCCGGCGAGGTATCGCCGTTGCGAACCGCGACCGCGAGCACGGTGTAGTTGCCACCGGCGACGGCGAGGTACGACGCGTCGACGACCGCGACGGTGATGTCGCCCTTCTTCACGGCGCTCGAGTAGTCCCCCGCGCGCGCGTAGTTGCGGCCGGAGCCAGTGCCGCCCAGTGCTTTACCCACGTGATCGCCGAGCTTGTTGGCGAGCTCGACGCGCGCTGCCGTCGACGGGAACGGGGCGCTCGGTGCGAACAGTCCGACGGTGACGTTCTCGGCGTGCGCCGCCGTGCTCGTGACGAGGCTCGCGATCGTGATCGCCATGGTGACGAACAGCTTCACTTGTCACCTCCGTAGATGCGCTCTTTCGACTCGATCCAATCACCGAGCGGCGCGTAACGAACGTTGGCTCGCCTCGCGCGACGCCACGCCTCGAGCGCCTTCACCGGATCTCCTTTGCGCTCGTACGCGATGCCGATGTTGACGAGCGCCTCGGGGATCTTTCCGACGAGGCGCTCGAGTTGTTGGATCGCAGAGTCGTAGTTGCCGTCCGCGAGATCGAGCACCGCGAGGTTGTGCGCGAGCTCGTCGGTGCCGACACGCGTGTTCGCGTTTCTCGCCGCGGTCAGATATTTGCGGGCCTGCGCGGTGGAGCCGCCGCGATATGCATCCTGCGCGGCTTCGAGCGCGACGACGCGGATCGCCGTGTTGAGGAGCACGCCCGCAGGTCCGCTCGACTTCCCTGCCATCGCGGTCAGGCGATCGAGCGCCTTGCCCGCGCGCTTCGCGCTGCGCCCCTCGGTGAACGCGACGAGGATCGGCGCCGCCTGCGTATCGGCTGGCGGCGGGAACGGGCAGCTCTGACCGCTGACCGCCTTGAGGGCTTGTAGCGCCGCGTTCGGCTCGCCGACGACGACGGCGGCGAGCGCGAGATCGCACTTCGTCGCGAGCTGCGGATCTGTGGCGGCCGACGCTTTGAGTAGCTCCACCGCCTTGGGCCCGTTGCCCGCGCGCAACGCGACGAGCCCTGCGGCATGCCGCGCGACCGCGAGCGCTGTCTTGTGCCGCGCGGCGAGCGGCGTCTTGCTCGCTGCCTGCGCGGTCTTCTCGAGCGCCGCGATCGCGACGTTGGGATCGCCGCCCGCGACCTCGGTCGCTGCCCAATCGAGCGCGATCTCGACGGAGATCACGCCATCTCTCTCGATGCTGCTCGCGCGCTCGTACAGCGCACGCGCACCGGGCAGATCGTTTGCGCCCGCGTGCGCACGCGCCGCGAGCATGACGACGATGCCGCTCGGTTCTGCGTTGACCGCCTTGTCGAGGACCACCATCGCTTCCGCGGGCTTGCCGATCGCGAGACGCGCCACGCCGAGGTTGCGCCACACGATGGCCGAGCCCTCGATCGAGTCCGCGCGCGCGAGCAGCTGCTCCGCGCCCGCCGCGTCGTTGGCCTGCAGCTTCGCGACGGCGACGACACCGAGCGCATCGACCAGGAGCTTGCGCGAGCGCGGCGTGGAGCTGATCGCTTCGGCCTCCGTCAGCGTCTTGATCGCGGCCTCGGCTTGCCCGCTCGCGAGCTGCGCGGCGCCAGCAACGGTGCGTACCTGCGCGTCGTCGGGGATCTCCGGCAGCACCGGCACCAAGCGATCCGCCGCGGCCTTCGCGTCGTTGCTCGCGAGCAGCGCTTCGCCGACCTCGCTCCACCAATCGGGATCGATGCCCGGCGACGCGGGCGCACCGAGCTTCTCGAGCGCGAGCAGCGCAGCCTTCGGCTCGTTCGCGCGGCGAAGCACGTGGGCAAAGCGCACCGTCCACCGCCGGCGATCGGGCTCGAGCTCGCGCGCTGTCTCGAGCTCCTTGCGCGCCTCGGCGAGGTTTCCGCGCGTGGCTTGCGCTTCGCCGACGAGCGCGTGCCCCGCGGCCGTGCCCTTCGCCGCCTTCTCGAGATAGCGACGTCCGAGCGCGAGCGCGCCGTTCGTGTCGCCGAGGGCGAGCGCGCATTGCCCGTCGACGAGCCAGACCTCGGGATACGTGGTGGCCACGGGCTCGAGCTCCTCGAGGAGCTTGCGCGCCTTCTTGCAATCGATCGCGGCGGTCGACCACGCCACGCCGATCCGCGCACGCAGATCCTGTTTGCGCTGCTCGAGCGCCGCGCGGAACATGACGAGCGCCTTGTCGGGCTGGCGATAGCGGAGATAGCTGTCCGCGAGATCTACCCTGTGTCGCGCATCCTCCGCAGCGAGCGCGCTCGGCCGTGACACGAAGTACGCCTCGAACGCGGTGATCGCGTCCGGCCACTTTCCTGACGAGTGATAGTGATGCCCGAGCAAGAGCTGCGCGTCGTAGCGCTTCGCGTTCTTCTCCGTAACACCGACGAGGATCGGAACACCCGCGGCGGTGTCGCCAGAGAGCACGAGCTGCGAACCGAGCGCGGTCAGCACCTCTTCATCGTTGGGCGAGAGGAGCTGCGCGCGCCGCATCAGCGCGATGCCCTGCTTGTACTCCTTCTTCGCCGCGTGCACCGCGGAGCGCAGCACGTACGCCTCGACGCGCCGCGGATTCAAGGAGATCGCTTGATCCAGCGCCGACGCCGCGTCGTCGAGCTTGCCGCGCTTGAGCGCAGTGCGTCCTTCGGAGACGAGCGCCGCACTCTCGTCCTCGCCTTGGTTGGGACGCTGCGCGTACGCCGGCGTCGCCACCGCAAAGGTAGCGAGCATCAGCGCGAATCGAAGCGTCGTCTTCATCAGTACGTGTACCCGACCTTCACGTAGAGCTCGAGTCCCTCGCCGGGGATGCGCGGAACGATCGTGGTGATCGTCTGGTTGTTCACGTCGGGGTGCAAGTCGAAGTCACCGGGTGCCGGCAGGAGGTCACGCTTGTTCAACAGATTGCGTGCTCCGAGCGTGACATCGAAGTTGCGGATGCTCGGAACGTAGACCGCCGCGTTGAGCCCGAGCCAGCCGGGGCTCTTCACCATCGGATCGCGCGTCGCGCGCTCGCCGAGATATTGCCCCTCGACGGAGAGGTGCGCGTAGCCGCCGAGCTTGGGCGTGGACACGCCGCCAGTCGCGGTCACCGCCGGGGCGTTCGGCACGTCACCGAACACGATCGGGTTGCCTTCCTCGCCAAAGCCCACGCTCGCCAACGTCACGCCGCCGAACGCGTACCAACCGGCGCTGTTGCGATACGTGGCTTCGGCTTCGATTCCGCGCGTGGCGTACTGGCCGACGTTCTGGAACTGCAACAGCTCCGGCGCGCTCGGATCCTCGCGCTGCTCGATGACGGCGTCGGTGGTCCAATAGAACGCCGACAAGCGCGTCGAGAGCCCGGCGATCGGACGCGCCCACAGCACGGCCTCGAAGCTGCGAATCGACTCGCTCTTGATGTTCGGGTTGTCGGAGAAATCGACCCCGTCCTTGAAGAAGCCTTCGAACGCGCTCGGGTTCCGGAAGCCCTCGGCGTAGAGGAGCTTGAGTCCGACCTGCTCGTCTTTTGCGAGGAACAGCGCACCGCGCGGCGACACGCGCTGATCGATGACGGAGTTGCGGTCGTAGCGAACACCTGCGGTGAAACCGAGCCACTTCGTCGGCGCGCCGTCGAGCTCGGCGTACGTGCCGATCACGTTGAAGTCGAGCGGCACCTTCGCGCCGTTCGCTTCGTCGCCGATCGTGTACGAGCGGCTCTCGGTCTTGTTGTAGTTCGCCTCGACGCCGAGCGTCGCGCCGAGCTTGTTCTCCTCGAGGATCTCGTAGCGTCCTCGCACTTCGCCGCCGATGGTCAACGCGTCGCCATAGTCCACGAACTGATCGTCCGCCGCATAGTTGATCTCGTCGTAGAACCGATAGGCGCCGCCGTATGCGCGCACGGATCCGGTCAAACGCTTGGACAGCTCGCGCGAGTGTCCGCCCTCGAGGAGCAACTGGTAGTTGTAGAGCGCGTACGCAGGATCGAGCCCCGGATCCGAATCGTACGGACCGAACGGGTTATCGCGACGCGCTCGATATGCGCGCAGCTGACCGAACGATCCGTCGTACGTGCCGACGATCGATCCGATGATCGTGCGCCCTCCGTCCGCGTCGAGGCGATCGCCGATCTCGGGGACCGAGGTCGTATCGCCAAAGCGCTCGTTGAACATGAACGAGCCGCGGATCTGTTTGTCCACGGAGCCCGCCGCGAAGCCCGCGGTGGTGACCACGCCGAACACCGAGTTCACACCGACGCGCCCCCACGCGCGCTGTCCCTCGGCCACGCCGCGCGTGACGATGTTCAGGATCGCGAAGAACGCGTTCGTGCCGTACACCGCACCGACGGGACCGCGGATCACTTCGATGCGCGCGATGTCATCGATCGAGACGAGCGCGTCGATGCCAACACCGGCGAACGCGCCCCACGCCTCGTTGATCGTCGCGCCGTCGACGAGGACGAGGATGCGGCTGTTGAAGCCGCCTTCGATCTGCACGCCGCGAACGCCGACCTGCGTGGTGAGGCGATTGTCCTGCGTGTAGATCCCAGCGACGCCGTTGATGGCGTCCGCGACCGTGCGATAGCCGAAGCGACGAATGCGATCGGCGGTGATGACGGTGACCGCCGAGGCAACGTTGCCGAGCGTCTGCTCGCGCTTCGCGGCACCGACGACCACGTCTTCATCCGCTGCAGCGGCGGCGAGCACGGTGGCCGAGCTCGACGGCGCCTCCGACGCGGGCGGCAGCGGCGGAAGATCGGCAACGTCGACCGCGGCGTTCTGCGCGGTAGCGATCGTGGGAATCAGCAGCAGGAAGGCGAGCCAGCTCTGACGTTTCACGCGGCTCCCTGACGTGCAGACGCGCGACCCGAGTTGCGATCACTCGTGGGATCGAACTGACACATGACAAACGTGATGTCGTCCTCGGCGGCGACACCTTCACTGAATCCTTCGAGCGTGTTCACCAGGCGATCGCGGAGCTGGATCAGAGACGCGCCATCGCGCAGCGCTTGTCCGGTCAGCGTGTTGCGCAGGCGGCGATCACCGAACAGCTTGCCGGTGCGGTTCGCGCGCTCGACGACACCGTCGGTGAAGCACACGAACAGATCACCGGGACGCAGCTGGAGCGATCCTCGGCGAATCTCGATCTGGATGTTGCGATCGCCGAGCGGGTTGCCGCTCGCCGCGATGATGCTCGCATCCTCGAGCACGCGATCGTGGCCGAGCTTGATGACGTACGGGAAGTTCTGCCCGGCGTTCGCGTAGTGCAGGATGCCGTTGACCGAATCGAACACCGCAGCGAACGCGGTCATCAGCACGTTGTGCTCGCCGACCTGCTTGATCGCGGAGTCGATCGCGCGCAGCACCTGCTCGGGCGTGAGCAGCCGCTCGTCGATTCCCGAGAGCGCCTCGACCGCACCGCGCGCGGTGGCCGCGATCATCGCCGAGTGGATGCCGTGTCCCGTAGCGTCGCCGATGACGAGCAGCATCTTGCCGCTCGACAGCTTGCGATACGTCCACCAGTCGCCGCCGCAGCTCGACGCCGGCTGGCAATAGCCGACGACCTTCAGGTGCGCGTGCTGATCGAGCGCATGCGGCGGCAGCATGGCTTGCTGCACCTGCCGTGCGAGCTCGAGCTCCTTCTCCATCGATGCCTTGTGGCGTTGTTCGACGAGCAATCGCCGGATCTCCCCTGACATCAGGTTGAATGTGTGCGCGAGCTTTCCGAGCTCGTCGCCGCGATTCTCGTCGACGCGGCCCGAGAGGTCGCCGCCCGCGATGCGGTTGGCGTGCATCGTCAGCGCCTTGATCGGCTTCGCGAGCGCGACACCATAGAGCGCGGCGAGCACGATGCCGATCGCGAGCACCGCGAGCGACACCATGAGCATCTTGTTGCGCGCCTGGACACCGCGCTCCTCGGATTGCGATAGCGAGCTCTGCAGCTCCTGCTCGAGCCCTGCCGTCGACACGCCCATGCGCAGTGTTCCGAGGTCGCTCGCGCCGAGGCGGACCGGAACGCCGTACACCCACTCGGTCTTCGCGCCGGCCGTTGCCCGCGAGATGTCCCCGGTCTTCTGTCCGTCCTTCAACGTGCGGTCGAGCGCCGCGAGCTTGGTCTCGTCGGGCGCGGTTCCGGACTTCCCGACGATCGTGCTCGACGCGTCGGTGACCACGAGCCACTGGATGCGGTTGTCACCGCTCTTCTTGTCCTCGGCGATCGCCGAGTCGAGCAGCGGCGCGATGTCCTGGTACGCGCTGTTCGCGAGCGGGGTGGCGACGGCCGAGGCGACCGACTGCACCACGAGCTCCGACTCGCGGACGATCGAATGCTCTCCCGCCTGCCGGCGGATCGTAAGCTGCGTTTCGGTCAGCTCGGACAGAGAGCGCTGGCCGAACCACGTGGTGGTGCCCACCGCGATCGCCACCACGATCGACGTGACGACGACGAGCTTGACCGAGATCGGAAGTCCTGCGCGGCTTTGACGCGACGCACCCACTACCTACAGGGTAAGAGAAACGCGACTACGAAACCAGCGTCCGACCTGTCATAGCCGCACGGGTCACGGCGAGCTGAAACAAGGCCTCGAGCGGCGCCGCCACGTGCTCGCCTTCGCACAGCCGCAACGCCCGTGCGATCGCCTCGATGGTCGACACGAACCCCGCCTCCGGGGACTCGCGCAGACGTGCGGAGGGCATCGGCTCGTCGGGCAGCCGCAGGATCGGCACCCCACGTAAGGCCCCGAGCTTGCGGTACATCCGGCGGGCTTGCGACCACGTCGCATCGAGGAACACGAGCTTCGTGGGAGGTGGCACCGGTGCTTCCTGGGTGACCTCTCCTGCCGGATACACGAGCCACGCGCCTTCGAGCGACGGCAATGCCGCCGGACCGAGCTGACCACCGTGGTCGATGATCTCGCTGTTCGGCAGCGCGAACTGTGCGAGCCGTCCCGAGTTGGACGAGCGGTGGCGCTCGAGGTGATGGCGCACGATCACCACGCGGGTCCGGGTCGGCACGATCGGGATCGACGCGCACAGACATACGCGCTGCTGGAACAAGCAGCGCGGACAGCGTTCGTGACCCGGATCCACGGAGGCTATCTACAACATCTGAAGCCGACGTTCGGGAAGAAGAAGTCGTCATCGGCCAGCGTGAAGTTCAGTTGGCAGGTCAGCCCCGTGACGACGTTGTTCGACGCTCCGCCGCGGATCGGGTTCTGTCCGCCCGTGCGCTCGGCCGTCCACTCCTTCACGTTGCCGCTCATGTCGTACGCGTCGTTGGCGCCCGCCTGGTTCGCGAAGCACATCGGCCGCGAACCCGTTGCCAGAATGCCGTCTTGATCGCCGGGTGTGAGTGGATCGGTGTCGTACTCGTCACCATTACATGCCTGCGCCTGCGCCGTGCGCGGGTTGTTCTGGTACGCCCAGATGTTGTCGAACGTCGGCGTCGTAGTGTGCCGCGCCACGGCGATCGTGTCGATCATCGCGCCGTCCTCGCGCGTGTAGATGCTGAACGTGTGAAGCCCACCACCTGCGGCCGCGGTGAACTGCGGGCTCACCACCCACTCCCAGCGATCGACGCCCGTCGTCGCGACGTTCGCTGCGTTCGCCGCACCAGCGGTTCCGCCCGCGTTCATGCCGACCCAGACGGAGTTGCTCGCGATGTTGTTGAGGCCGATCGCGATCGTCATCGCGGTGGTGCCGGTGACGTTGTTCGCGCCGGTACCGCTGTGGCCGAACGCCGCGGGATCGACCGACCCGCCGCTCGCGATGAGCGCCGCAGCGAGCGAGAGCTCGAGCGCCGGCGAGCCTCCGGCTTCCCATGCCTCGGTGAAGCCCGTCGGGGCCGACGCGTTCATCGAGTACGTGTTGCTAAGACGCCACCCGCCGATCGCGAGCACGATCGAGTTCCCCGCGACCGGCCCGATCCCTGGTGGGTTCGGCGCCGAGCTCGTTGTCGATGACACCGAGGCGTGGAGCAGCTGGCTCAAGTTGTAGCGCCCCGCGCGGATGACGAAGATGCCGCTCAAGCTGCTCGTCGCGTTGTTCGACGTGTACGCCGCGTACGTCTGTGCGCCGGCGACGGTCGCGACGCGATACGCGATGCTCAGCCGAGCGTCGGAGCTGCCTTCATCGAGGATCTGCGTGCGGATCTCCGTGAAGCCGGGCTGGATCGTGTGGTTCGGTGGGCCAGCACCGATGCGCGACATCGACACGACGATGACGAGGTCGCCGACTTCGGTCGACGCATGTGACACCGGCGAGAGGTTCGCCGTCGGTGCCATCGCCACGCCCGTCACGCTCGCCAGATCCGGCGAGCGCATTCGCATGAACACGCGATAGTTCTGTCCGCCCACCAGGTTCAGCCGGTAGTCGAGGCGCGATGACTGCGTGAGTGCGTTGGCCGCGACGTTCTGCCCGAAGCCGAGATCGGGCACCTGCATCGCTGTCACGCCGTTGAGGTTCGGGGGCGCGACACGCGTCCACGCGCGGTTCGCTCCACCGATCGTGGTGTTCTGGTAGGCGTCCTCGGCCTCGATGAACGTGAAGTCGGTGACGTTGGTGGTCGACGGACCGGGCACGCCGGTCGCGGGATACGTGGTCTGCACCTGACACATCGTTTGCCACTCGGCCTCGGTGCAGAGCCGTGCACCGATCGAGCTACACACGGCCGCCGCTTCTGGCTGCGTGATGTTCGCCCATGGCTGCACGCCAGAGCGCGAGCAGGCATACCCCTGCGCCGTACCGCCGAGCGTCGCGGTCGCGTCGGGACGCGAGGCTTCGTACTGCATGATCTGGACGGCGGGCGAGAGCCCCGGAATCGTCACCCAGTTCTGTCCCGGGAGATTTCCCGTGGCCGCGCCCTCGTCGATCTGGTTGTTGCAGTTGTTGTCTCGACCATCGCAGATCTCGACGCTCGGGCCGGGTCCCATCTGCGTGAACTCGCACACCGCGGGTCCGTTCCGGTTCGCCGGGTTGCACACGTACGCGCCCGAGTTGCGGCAATCGCCGAACAGCCCGTTGTCGCATTCCTGCGCGAGGTTCGCTTGGCCCTCGTCGATGCGACCATCGCAATCGTTGTCCGCCTGCGTGCCGGCGACGATGTCGCTATCACAGCGCGTCTCCGGCATGATCTGCGTGCGGTCCGGATCGCTGGTCTGGACGTTGGGGTTGTTGTAGTGGCAGCGCCAGCCGAGCGCGCCATCGCACGACAGCACCGTCTGCGTCGCGCATGCACCGTCGGAGTCACAGAGACCGACGGGCGCGACGAGATCCGGGTCCGCTTCGTCGACCAGACCATCGCAGTCGTCGTCGATTCCGTTGCACACCTCGTTACCGAGGAACGGGTGACCGCAGTCGAACTCGCATCCGTTGGCGGGGTTGAGATCGTTGTCGAAGAAGTTCGGTGCGCACGCGACAACCGTGCACATACCGCCAGCGCATCCCTCGAACGCGTTCGGCAGGTTGCAGACGTTGCCGCAACCGCCGCAGTTCTGCGGGTCGGTGTTCGTGTTGTAGCCGTTGTGCGGCTGACCATCACAGTCCTGATCCTTCTCCGGGTTTCCGCCCATCGCTGGATCACACAGCTCGAACGTCGGGAACACGGCGCCCACGCACGTCGTCACACCACCGATGCACTGGCGCTGGCCGAGGTTGCACTCGCCGGTGTTGCCTTGGATCGGACCATCGACGCCGGGAACGCACGCGCCGAGCACGAGGTTCTCGTCGAAGAACGAGTCGCAATCGTCGTCGCGGTTGTTGCACGTCTCGGGGCTCGGACCGACGGCGCCGACGCACTGGATCGTCCCGCTGATGCAGCGGTTCACACCGGCGACGCACTCGCCCGTGTTGGTGCCGCACACCGCGCCACCGCCCGGGTCGCCTTCGTCGGTGAGACCGTTACAGTCGTTGTCCTTGAGATCGCAGATCTCTGGAGTCGGAGGCTTGCTGCACGTGACGACGCCGTTCGTACACTCCTTCACACCACCGGCGCACTCGCCCATCTGGTTATCGCAGAGCTCACCGATCTGCGGCAGCGGACCTTCGTCGACAACTCCGTCGCAATCGTTGTCCTTGTTGTCGCAGACCTCGGGGCCGGTGTTCACGCAGCCACCGTCGGTGTCACCGTCGTCGATGCCGCCATCGTCGAGGCCACCATCGTCATTGCTGCCACCGCCATCGCCATCGCCGCCATCACCGCGCGCGCAGTTGAGGCAGTAGTCGTTCACGTTGCAGGACATGTTCGCCGTGGCAGCAGCGCCGACCGCGGCGACGAGCAGCAGGTGGCGGACCAGCT
Source organism: Pseudomonadota bacterium (assembly GCA_023428295.1). GTDB lineage: Bacteria > Myxococcota_A > Polyangia > Haliangiales > Haliangiaceae > JABFXX01. Next base: position 34,533 of record JAEYYV010000056.1, on the reverse strand, counting down.
TCACAGCGCACCTCCCTTCGCCGCGCGACGTCTCCGCACGAGCCAGAGAAGACCGAGGCCGACGAGGAGCGACGACGATCCACCCGACGTGCTGCATCCGCCGCCACCACCGGTGGTCACGTGTTGCTCGACCCCCGCGTCCGGCAGGAAGTCATTCTTGTCGAAGCACGTGCCACCTTTGCAGACCTCGCCTTCGGCGCACTCGATGCCGAAGATCGCGCACGGATCGTCCTCGCACGTGCCGCCGTTCTTGTTCGGGTTGCACCACTGTCCCTGCGGGCACGTCACGATGTTGCACTGGTCGGGGACACACACGCCCGACGCGTCGTCACACGCTTGACCGAACGGACAACCGTTCGCGCACGGGTTCGGTTCGCACGCGCCGAGGCGGCAGCGCTGTCCGCTGGGACAATCGACGGTGGCGCAGCTGCCGATGCAGATGCCGCCGTTGCAGTACTCGCCAGCAGCGCACTGCACGCCGTTACACGGGTTGCCGACGCAGTTACCGTTGATGCAGTTCTCCGTCGCGTTGCAGTACTCGGGGAACGTCGTGCAATCGTCGGGGCGACACTCGCCCGTCGGCTTGTAGCAGACGAGGCCGCCGCACTGGATCACCGTCGGATCGCACGCGGACACGCACTCCTTGTCGGCGGGGTTGCTCGCCTTGGGACGACAGATCTGCTTGTCGCCCGGGACGTCGGGGCACGTGAAGCCGAAGCACGGATCCGCGACGCAGAAGTTCTGCGCGTTGCAGATCTTGCCCATCGGACACGGGAACTCGCCGGGGCTGCACGCGAACGCGCACTGACAGTTCACGCACGACGCGCCAGCGCCGCATAGCGCGCCCTCGTCGGTGGATCCGTCGCAATCGTCGTCGTCGCAGTTGCAGCTCTCCTGCGCGACCGGGTTGCCCATGCACACGACCGATCCGTTCTGGCAGGACTCGGAGGCGTTGCACTGACCGGCGACGCTGCACGGACAGTCATCCGCGTTGCCCAAGATGTTGTCGGGGCCGTCGGGATCGGTGCACTCCCAGCCCTCGTCGACCATCCCGTCGCAGTCCTCGTCGACGCCGTTGCACGTGTCGTCGGTTCCGGCTTGCTGCGTACAGGTCTGGACGCCGCCTTGGCAGAGCAGCAACCCACCACAGCTGTTGACCGAGCAGTCGGCCGGCTGACACGTGCCCATGTTCGCCATGCCGCTCGGGTTGTCACAGTCCGGCGTGATCGGTGGACACTGCGCGTCGGTGGTGCACGTCACCGGCGGCGCTTCGTCGATCTTGCCGTCGCAATCGTCGTCGAGGTTGTTGCAGATCTCGATGCCCGGCTCGACCTCGCCGGTGCACGCGCTGTACATACCGGTGCCGTTGAGCGGACACGTGCGCGCGCCTGGATTGCAGATGCACGCAGCGCCGAGCGCGGCGCACCCGGAGCCCGGCTTCGCCTTCGGGTTATTCTGCGGGTCGAACTCCGCGAACGTGTCGCAACGCTGACCGGCGCGCGTACCGCCGACACACCTGCGCTCGTCGGGAGCCGTGCCGCCAGTGCACGTGCCGCCCGGGCAGAACATGTTCGAGCACGCCTCTTGGAAGCCATCGCGATTGCCATCGCAGTTGTTGTCGAGGCCATCGCAGATCTCCGGGCTCGGCGTCGGCGCGGTGCACGCGCCGAGGCAGCAGTTGCCCGTGGTGCACGTCGGCGACGGATCGCATCCGGCCGTCGGCTCACACGGACGAACACCGGTGCACGTGCCGGTGCCGCACGGAACCGCGGTTCCCTCGTCGGTGGCGCCGTCGCAGTCGTTGTTGATTCCGTCGCAGATCTCCGTCTGCGGGATGCACGTGCACCCCGTGACGCCTTCGTCGACGAGGCCGTCGCAATCGTCGTCGATGTTGTTGCAGCCCAGTCCCACTTCACTCGCGGCCGCGGTGGGAACGCACGACAGCGAAGGCCCCACGGCTTGGCAGGTGCCCGGCACGGTCGCGCTCGCCGCGTTGACCACGGAGCACGCCTGCCCCGCCGTCAGGCCGGCGCACGCCGCGAAGCCCGCGTTGCACTCGGTGTTCGTTCCGTCGGCGCGGCACACCGGCGTGCCGTTCACGCGGCACTTGCCGAGCCGTCCGTTGTTGCACGTGCCCGTCTTGATGAAGCCTTCGTCGACGAACGTGTCGCAGTCGTCGTCGAGGTTGTTGCACGTCTCGGTGCGGATCGCGTCGTCGAGGATCTGCGAGATCGCGAGCTGCAGCCCTGCCTCGTCGGACGCGTAGTAGCCCTCGTCCACGCCCGGAACGTTCGGCTTGCCACCCGCGTGCGCGATGCTCTCGATCTGCGCGTTGCCCTCGGGGATGCCGAACCCGATCGGCACGGTCTGGACGCGATAGCGCCGGTTGTCGACGTCGGTCTGGAGCAGCGCGGCGGCGCCGTTCGCCGGCGTGCCGCTGCACGTCTCTTCGCCGTCGGTCATGAGGATGACGATGTACGGACGGCACTGCGTCGCGCAGCAGTTCGTCGTGCAGTTCGGCGCGGGATTGCATCCCGTCGGGAGAAAGCTCGTCTTCGTCGGATCGTTGCGGATCGGATCGAAGCCACCGGCAGCACCTGCAGCGGCCGGCCAGATCGTTTGCGACGGGCCCTGGCCGCCGATGAAGTACTGCTTCGCACCGCGCAGCGTTCCCTCGAGCGGCGTGTTGCCGGACGCTGCCCACAGCTCGGGATCGGTGCCCGTGTTCACGCACGAGTTACCGCTGAAGTTCGTCCACCGCTCGGACAGCACGTTCTGTCCCTCGACGAGTCCGGTGACGAGCTCGAACATGTCCGACGTCGCGTTGCACGTCGGTCCCGCGGCGCATCCGCCAGACCCGCCGACGTCCGGACCACGCCAGCAACAACCACTCGGGAACGTTCCCGACACCGTGCCGCTCTTCGCCGAGCGGAAGTGACCGAGCGCGAACGTCATGTCGCCATACGAGTTGACGATCTTGTTCAGCGCGCAACGCGCGTGATCGAGTCGTGTGTCGGAGCCGCCGCACGATGGCGGTCCGGATCCGGTAGCCGATGCCATCGAGCCCGACGTGTCGAACGCGAACACGACGTACGGCTTCAATGGCTCGCTCGCCTGTGCTCGCGCGCTTCCGTGCGCGAAGATCACCATCAGCATGGCTGCCCCGAGCCACGCGAAACGTTTCGTCATCGTGCCGGCCATCATAGAAGGCCACGACGGCAATTGGAAACGTGGCTGGGGTAGCGCTTGGGGTAGCGAACGCTATCGCCCGAGCAGGGATCGACCGATGACCTTGAGCGCGAGGATCGGTTTCACACCCTCGAAGATCGGGAGCACCTGGGCGTCGGCTACGTATCGGCTGATCGGATACTCCTCGGCGTAGCCCCAACCGCCGTGCAGCAGTTGGCCGAGCTGGGTCACCTCGACGGCGACATCACACGCGAACAGCTTCGCCATCGCCGCCAACGGTCCCGCCGTCTTCTCGTCGGCATCCATCGCCAATGCCGCGGCATAGGTGATCGCGCGCGCGGCGACGAGCCGGCTCGTCATCCGGCCCAGGTGATAACGCGTCAGGCCATAGTCGCCGATGGGCTTCTTGAACTGCTTCCGCTCGGCGACGTAGCGCGCTGTCGCCTCGAGGGCCGCGCTCGTCACGCCGCAGGCGCGGCCGCCGGTCTGCAGACGTCCGGCCACGAAGCCCGCCATCTGGAGGCCGAACCCGCGCCCCGAGCCCTCGGGCCCACCGACGAGCTGGGCGTCCGGAACAAACCACTTATCAAAGGAGAGGGTGAACGAGTGCATGCCGCGATAGCCGGGCGTGCGATCCGCCTTCCCGGTCAGCGCGCCGCCGCTCGGCTGCGTGGCCGTGAAGTCGTGACCGAGGAAGCGCGGCTTGTCGACGATGAACAGCGAGAGTCCGCGCGCGCCCTTGCCGGGATCCGCATCGGTGCGCGCGAGGAGTGCGATCACGTCGGCGCGTCCGGCGAACGTGCACCACGCCTTCGCGCCGGTGATCTCGAAGCCACCGTCGACCTTCTCGGCGCGACACGACACGCTCGCGACGTCCGATCCGACGTCTGGCTCCGTCACGCTGATCGCGGCCATGATCTCGCCCGCTGCGAGCGCGGGCAGCCACCGTTGCTTCTGCTCCTCGGTGCCACCGGCGATGAGCGCCTTCGCCAGGATCTCGGGACGCGTGATGAGCGAGCCCGCGGCGGCGAGCGATCCACGCGAGAGCTCTTCGGTGGTGAGGATCATCGCGAGGTTTCCGAGCTCGTGACCACCGTACTTCTCGGGGATCGAGAGTCCGAAGTAACCGAGCTTGGCCATCTCCTCGATGAAGCGCTCGGGCACCAGCTCGTCGTGATGATGGATGCGCTCGGCGTGCGGCACGACCTCGCGCTCGGCGAACGCGCGCACGTTCTGGCGCACTTCCTCGAGCACCTCGTCGAGCGGCCACGCGAGGCGACCTTCGCTCGCGATCGTCGCGGCGCCGACGGCCTCGACGGTGGCGGGGGCGAGGCCGCTTTGCGGCGGATGCGTGACCTCGATACCGAGCGTCTCGGCGATCGGTGCGAGGCGATACGCGATGCTCGCTGACAGCTCCGCGATCGCGACCTTCGCGGCATCCGCTTGCTGAGCGGGCACGTTCGCGAGCTCGGCGATCACACGCGCTTCGGTGGCCGCATACGCGACGCGCTCGACGACCACTTGGTGCTCGTCGATGGCCTCTCCGTTGCGAGTGAGCTTTCGGGCTGCGTCGACGGCGCGCTCGGCGAGATCCATGAGCCAGGCTTATCGCGCCGCGAGGACTTGGTCGAGCGTGACGGCCGTTCGCTTCACGTAGTCGCCGCCGAACAGCACGGCGTGGCAGGCGAGCGGATACAGCGACCACAGCTTCAGCCGCGGGCGCCATCCGTCGGTGAGCGGATACGCCTCGTGATAGGCGGCGACCGCACGGTCGCGCAGCCCGCCAAACAGATCGAGCATCGCGAGATCGATCTCGCGATGGCCGCCGTACACCGCGGGATCGAAGATGACCGGTTCGCCGTCGCTCACCCCGACGTTGCCGCTCCATAGATCGCCGTGCAGTCGTGCCGGTGGCTCTGGCTCGCCGAACAGCTCGGGCCGCGCGCGCAACGCGTCCAGTCCGCGACGGAGATCGGGCATCCCGTCCGCCAGTCGGATCTGCTCGACCACCGGCGCGAGCCTCCGCTCGACGAAGAACGTGACGATCTCCGGCGCGGGCGCGTTGTCCTGCGGCAGCGTCGCCAAGAAGTTATCGCGCTCGAGTCCGAACGAGGGAGCACCGAGCGCGTGCAGCTCCGCGAGCCCACGCCCGAGGAGCTCTTGCGCGAGCCCGCCGGACGGCATCGCACCCGCGAAGTCGATCCACTCGAGCGCGAGGTACGAGTCCGCCGCCGCGATCACGCGAGGAACGCGAAGCGGTCCTGGTCGCAACCACGTGAGGCCGTGCGCCTCCGCCGCATACATGCCCGGCGGCGGCGAGGCGTGAGTCTTCACGAACGCCATGCGCTTGTCCGCGAACGTGACGCGACAGACGTCGTTGATGCTGCCGCCGTGCACGGGCTCGGTGCGGATCACCTTGCCGAGCGTGGCTTGCAGCTCCTCGTACCATCTCATGCGCCGAGCTGCGCCTTCACGTAGGCGAGCAGTCCTTCGCACGCGCGCTCGCATTGATCGAGCACTTCGTGAAAGCCCTCGTCGCCGCCGTACCACGGATCCGGAACCTCCGCGCCCTCACCTGCCGTCGCGTCGAAGCTGCGAAACAGGCGAATGTCGTGGGTGCGTCCCTGCGCGAGCAAGCGCAAGTGCCGCAGGTTCTGCGTGTCCATCGCGAGCACGAGGTCGAAGCGATCGAAGTCCTTCGCGGTGAACTGCCAGGCGCGATGCACGAGGTCGTAGCCGCGCCGCTTGGCCGCTGCACGTGTCCGCGGATCGGTCAGCTCGCCGACGTGATACGCGCCCGTGCCCGCGCTATCGAGCACGACGCGATCGGAGAGGCAGGCCGTCTCGACGAGCGAGCGCATCACGCCCTCCGCTGTCGGCGAGCGACAGATGTTGCCCAAGCATACGAAGCAGATCCGCACGCGGACGAAATCTACGCCGGTTCGTTGTCGAGCTCGCCGGTCCAGTACAGATAGTCGCGCCACGCGTCCGGAACGGAGCGCAGCGAGATCCGGATCGCGACCGCTGGCACCCAGTTCGGTTGCGTGGGTTGCGCGAGCAGCGCCATGCCGGCTTCGCGCGGCGTGCGTCCGCCCTTCTTGCGGTTGCACAAGTAGCAACACGTCACGATGTTCGTCCACTCGGTGAGCCCGCCCTGCGAGCGAGGGACGACGTGGTCGTAGGTGAGCTCGCTGATCGACGCCTTCTTCGCGCAGTACTGGCACTTGTAGTTGTCGCGCGCGTAGATGTTCACGCGCGAGAACTTCACGGGCCGAGCATGGCGCCGAAACGCCCGGAGCAGCCGCACCACGGCCGGGACCTTGATGACGATATTGACCGACTTGATGTCGCGGCCGTACTCCTCGAGCACTTCCACCTTGCCGAGGAACAACAGCGTGATCGCGCGCTGCCACGAGATCACCTTGATCGGTTCGAAACCCTGATTCAGCAGCAGGGTCTGCGCAGTGTCCATCGAAACCCTCTGGGGTTCGAATGTAGCAGGTCAATGGAAGCTGGCGACTTCTGCACAGATTGAAAACGATTTTCAATAATGCTAGGTGTCTGAAATGACCACCCTCGCAGAGATCCCACGGGGCCACTGGGTCCACGTGAGCGACGTCGAGGGACCTCGCGCCTTCCGTCGACGTCTCATGGAGATGGGCCTCGTGGCGGGGGTCGACGTGAAGATCGTCACGGTCGCTCCGCTCGGCGACCCGATCCAGATCGAAGTGCGCGGTGGACAATGGTCGATCCGCCGCTCCGAAGCCGCGCAGATCCACATCCGTCCAACGGTTGTGACGAGCGACCCGCCGATCGAGCCGACCGCACCGCTGGCCGCCGAAGCCGACGCGACAGCGAGCATCTCGGACCGGCGCCTTCACGTCGTGCTCGCAGGCAATCCCAACGTCGGCAAGACGACGCTGTTCAACGCGCTGACCGGCTCGAGCGCGAAGGTCTCGAACTATCCCGGCATCACCGTGGAGCGAAAGCGCGGCGAGCTCGCGCTCTCCAGAGGCCGCACCGCGAACGTCGATGACATTCCAGGCACGTACTCGCTCAACGCTCGCTCCGCCGAAGAGCAGATCGCGATCGATGGCATCCTCGGGCTGCAAGGCGCCACCGTCCCCGATGTCGCCGTCGTCGTCGTGGATGCGACCAACGTCGCGCGCTCGTGCTTCTTGCTGCTCCAGCTGCAGGAGCTCGGCGTTCGCTGCGTCGTCGCGATGACGATGATCGACGAAGCGAAGACCGCGACGCCCGAGCCGCGCGCGCTCGCGGAGCTGCTGGGCTGCGAGGTCGTCGGCGTCACGGCCAGCACGAAGCACGGCATCGCGGATCTCGTCGCCGCGATCGAGCGCACGGCGCAGCGTCCGCATCGCGCGATCTGGCGTTGGCAGCCATCGCCCGCGCTCGACGCGCACATCGAGGCGATTCGTCCCGCGCTGCCCGCGCCGTGGAGCTTCGCCGCGCGTGCGAACAGCTCGACATCGAGCGCGAGTGACCTCGCGGATCGAGCGCTCGCGCTGTGGGCGCTCACGTGCATCGAGCCGCGCTCCGCCGACGGCGCTGACGGCGGCGACAACGACGACGAGCTCGACGTTCCCCACGAGCTGCGCGCGGCCGTGAACGCGCGTGGCATCACGAGCGACGCCCGCGCATTCGACGACGAAGCCGTCCTCGGCCGCTGGCGCTTCCTCGATCGCGAGGTTCCGCCGCTCGTGAAGCGCGCGGTCGATCGCCAGCGCACGCAGCGCATCGATCGCGTCCTGCTCCATCGCGTCGCCGGCTTCGGCGTGTTCGCGGCGGTGATGTCGCTCGTGTTCATGTCGCTGTTCTGGGGCGCCGATCCGCTGATCGGGTACATCGAGCAGGGGTTCGCCGCGCTCGGCGAGCTCGTGCGCGACGCGCTCGGCGCCGGCATCTTCACGGACTTCATCGTCGACGGCGTGATCGCGGGTGTCGGCAGCGTCATCGTGTTCCTGCCGCAGATCATGCTGCTGTTCCTCTTCCTCGGGTTCCTCGAGGACTGCGGCTATCTCGCGCGCATCGCGTACCTGATGGATCGCGTGATGCGCTCGATGAACCTGCACGGCCGCGCGTTCGTGCCGATGCTCTCGGGCTTCGCGTGCGCGATCCCCGCGATCCTCGCGACGCGCACGATGGAGCGCCGGCGCGATCGGATCCTCACGATGATGGTCGTGCCGCTGATGACGTGCTCTGCGCGATTGCCCGTGTACACGCTCGTCATCGCTGCGCTGCTGCCGGGCTCGGCGCTCGTGCAGGGCCTCGTCATGGTCGGCATGTACCTGTTCAGCGTCACGATCGCGCTCGTCGCGGCCTGGGTGATGTCCAAGACAGTGAAGCCGCTCAAAGCGAAGCGATTGCCCTTCCTCATCGAGCTGCCGCCGTATCGCGTGCCGCGCGGCTGGGACGTTCTCCGCTCGATGCGGACGAAGTCGTGGATGTTCCTGCGCGAGGCAGGCACCGTGATCCTCGCGTGCTCGATCGCGCTGTGGGCGCTGCTCTACTTCCCGCGCGAGCTCCCCGCGGGATCGCCCGACTTCGCCGCGCTCGCCGAGAAAGCACCGACGGCCGAGGCCAAGAAGCTCGTCGAGGAGCGAGAGGCGGCGCTGCGCCTCGAGAACAGCTATGGCGGTCGCATCGGCCACGCGATCGAGCCCGTGATCGCGCCGCTCGGCTTCGATTGGAAGGTCGGCATCGGCATCGTCGGCGCGTTCGCCGCGCGCGAGGTGTTCGTGTCGACGCTCGGCATCGTGTTCGGCCTCGAAGGTGCCGACGAGGATCCGGCGCCACTGCGCGATGCGATCCGCGAGGCGAAGAAGCCCGACGGCTCGCGCGCGTACACGCCGCTCATGGGCCTCTCGCTGATGATCTTCTTCGCGCTCGCGTGCCAGTGCATGAGCACGCTCGCGGTCGTGCGCCGCGAGACTCGCAGTTGGCGATGGCCGGCGTTTCTGTTCGGCTACATGACCGTGCTCGCGTGGGTCATGTCGTTCCTCGTGTATCAGGGCGGCAGGCTGCTCGGCTTCTCCTGAGCGCCCGAGCTCCTCGGCGACGGAACGTTATGGCTCCTTGGGCTCCGGCGGCGCCTCGTGCGAAGGCGCGGGCTGCGCGCCGATGCCGTAGCCGGCGAGCTGCAGCTTCACCTTCTCCTTGTGCTCGGCGTCCATCGTCGCGAGGTGGAGCTTCAGCACCTCGAGCGCGCGATGGCGCAGCTTGTCTTTGTTCTCGAGGTCCGGCGGTACCGCCATGCCGAACGCCTGCGTGTTCGCACCCGCGAGTGCGGCGTATGCCTCCGCGAGTCGCGTCGCTGCGCTGGGGTCCGGATCCTTCTCCGGTGTGTGCTCCTCGATTTGCTCGGCGAGCCAGGAGGCGGTGTCCATTGGTAGACCTACTTTCCCTGGTGCAGCTTACCGCGTCAGCTTGCGGTACTCGTTGATATGTCGAATGGCCGAGCGAGAATCGCCTGACTGATCGAACAGCGTCGCGAGGTTGTAGTGCGCCTCGGCGAGCTGGGGATCGAGCTCGAGGGCGCGGCGATACAGCGCGATCGCGTCCTCCTCTTTCCCGGCGTCCTGCGCGATCACGCCGAGGTTGTAGTAGGCGGTGGCATCCGCGGGATCGAGATCGACCGCGCTGCGAAAGCAGTCCTGCGCGGCCGTCGGATCGCCGCTCTCGGCAAACAAGCGTCCGAGGTTGATCCACGCCTCGGTGATCTCGGGGCGCACGCGAAGCGCGCGGCGATACGCATCGATGGCGGCGACCGGATCGCGATCCTCGAGCTCCATCGCGCGCTGGATCCATTGATCCGCCGTAGCGGGCGGAACGGGCTCGAGCGCGGGCGCGTCGGTCTTCTGCGGGAGCTCGCGCAGCTCGCCCGCGGGCGTGGGCGGCGGTTCGCGCACGGGCTCGAGCGCGAGCGAGAGCTGTCCCGGTGCATCGACCGGCATCGCACCGCGAACGTGCACTTCGCCGCCGCGCGCCTCCACGGTGAGCTCCGCGAGCGACGTGCCCGCCGGCAGCGCGCGCTGGAGGCGTGCGAGCTCTTTGCGCACGCGCGGCAGCGGCACGCCCGCGTCCACGAGCGACTTCACCGTGCGCAGCGCCGCGAGATCGCGGAACGACAGCTGCGCGGGCACCATGCCCGGCGTACCGACGAGGCCGTCACGAATGCAGCTGCGAACGGCCGACTCGGGCAATCCGATCAGCTGAGCAGCGTGCCGCGCGGAGTAGCTCGTCCACACGACGGCACCTTATCACCGCACCACGGTTTCCATCCACGCCGCGATCGTCGCGGAGATCTGGGCGTACGCGTTGCGATTGGAGAAGCCGTGATCGGCGCCGTCGACGACGTGCAGCTGCGCGCGTGGCTCGAGTGAATCCACCACGGGCCGCATCCACGCGAGATCCGCGAGCTCGTCGCGCGAGCCTTGTACGAACAGCATCGGCACCTTAACGCGTGCGAGGTGATCCGCGCGCGTCGTCGAGGGCTGCTGGCCCGCGCCGTACAGCGGAAAGCCGAGGAACACGAGGCCCGAGAGGTTTGGCAACCCACCGAGCGTCCACGCGTCCGCGCGCGAGGTCATGCGTCCCCCGAACGACTTGCCGCCCGCGAACAGCGGCAGCGGCGCGACTTCATCGCACACCTCGCTCGCGCGCTCTCCCGCGAAGTCGCCCGCGCAGAGCGCAGCCCACGTCGCGCGCACCGCGTCTTCGGCGACATCGGCGCGATCGGGACGCCGCTTGCCCGCCGCCATGTACGGCAGCTCCCAGCGCAGCGTCGCGACGCGGTGCTCGGCGAGCGCGAGCGCCAGCTTCTGCATGAACGGGTGACGCATGCCCGCGCCCGCGCCGTGGGCGAACAGGTAGAGCGCGCGCGCGCCATCGGGGATCGTCAGCAGCACGATCTTGCCTCCGAGCAGCAGCTGCGCGTCGACCATCATCTCGCTCCGAGCCTACGCGGATCCGTCCGTTCTGTTATCGTGGCGGCGTGAGATCAGACCGACGGGTGTTCGCGCTAACCGCGCTGCTCGCCGCATGTCACTTCACCCGGCGCTCGGAGATCGTCGAGCCGATCGCCACCGAGCGCATCGTCCATCACCAAGGCGCACAGCCGCGCAAGCCCACGCTCGTGCTCACGGACGTCGGCACGCTGCGCTTCATCGAGCCGCTCGAGTGTCCGACGGAGGACAAGGTGACCTCGTCGACGGTCGAGGAGACCGAGATCCGCCCGAACCTCGCGGCGTTTGTCGTCGGCGTGATCGCGACTTCGGTCGGCGGGATCCTCCTCGTGCGCGGCATCACCGGCGACGACATCAGCAGCCCCTACACCTACGGCGGTGCGCTCGCGCTCGCGGGCGGCCTGCCCTTCACGATCGGTCCATGGATCGGCAATCGCACCGAGCGCGTACCGCTCGGCCGGACGTCCGAGAAGCGCCGCCCGGGTCCGAGCGAGTCGTGCGGCGATCGCGCGCTGCCCGCGTCCGTCGCGACGCTCTCGTTCCGCGGCATCGAAGTGTTCGGCCAGGTCGGCGCGGACGGCACGTTCTCCGTCTCGCCGTACCAGCTCGTCGACGCACTCGAGACCGCGCGCATTCCCTCGTGGGACATCACCGCTACCGTCGAGACGCCGGCGGGCGCGCGCACGATCCAAGCGCTCGTCGAGGGCGGTGCTCTCGCCACGCGCGCCCCCGCGTTCCTCGTGCGACTCGACACGAACATGAAGGTCGAGCCGATGCGCCTCGTGCCCGGCATCGTCCCCGGCACGCTCCGCGCGAGCCTCACGCAAACCACCACGGGTCCCGCGATGCGCCTCGTGATCGCGCTGAAGAACGACGGGCCCGGCGAAGCGTGGGCGCTGCGCGGGCTCGTCAGCTCGTCGACCACCAAGTCCATCGACGGACGCGTCATTTACATCGGCCACCTCGCCAAAGGCGCCACCACGAGCGCCGAGCTGCTCGTCCCGCTGACGCCCGCCGCCGCGGACTCCATCCGCAACGACACGATCGAGCTCACCGTCGAGCTACGCGATGCCCACGGCACCGCGCCGTCCACGCCGATCCGCTTCCGCGGCGCCGTCCTCGTCGATCTCCCGCGCCAGTGATGCCCGCATGAACATCGCGATCGTCGGCTCCGGCATCGCGGGACTCGGCGCCGCCCGCGCACTCGCTGCGCGCCACCGCGTGACGATCTTCGAAGCCTCCGCGCGCCCCGGCGGTCACGTCTACACCGTCGCGCACGATGACGTCAGCGCCGACGGCGCTGCGGTCGCGATCGACATGGGCTTCATCGTCTGCAATCGCGAGCGCTATCCGCTGTTCTTCCGCCTGCTCGCGGAGCTGCAGATCGAGACGCGTCCGACGACGATGTCGTTCTCCGTGTCGCTACCGCACCTCGGTCTCGAGTGGGGCAGCGAATCGCTGTCGTCGCTGTTTGCCGATCGCCGCACGCTCGCCTCCGCTCGTCACTGGCGCTTTCTCCTGGCGGTGGTCGCGTTCCTGCGCACGGCGCGCCGCGATCTCGACGCCGGCGTGACGGCGTCTCTCTCGCTCGACGAGTACCTCGCGCATCGCCGCCTTCTGCCGGAGATTCGCGAGCAGTTCGTGATCCCGCTCGCCGCGGCGCTGTGGTCGCTCGCGCCCGATCTGTGCGGCGCCTTCCCGGCCGAGACGTTCCTGCGCTTTCTCGATCAGCACGGCATGTTGCGCGCGATCCGTCCGCTCGCGTGGCGAACCATCGTGGGCGGCTCGCAGCGCTATGTCGACGCGCTGATCGCGCAGCTACCGCCGAGCACGCTGCATCTGTCCACGCCCGTATCGCGTGTCGCACGCGATGCGCGCGGCGTGACGCTCGTGACGAGCTCGGGCGCGCATCGCTTCGATCGCGTGATCGTCGCGACCCACGCCGACACGGCGCTCTCGCTCCTCGACGCGCCCACCGACGAGGAGCGCGCCGCGCTCGGTGCGTTTCGTTACTCGCCCAACAGGACCGTGTTGCACCGCGACGCATCGTTTCTCCCTCGGCGCCGCGCGGCACACGCAGCGTGGAACTACGTCGCCGATCCGGACACCGCGCAGGTCGCCGTGACGTACTCCATGTCACGGTTGCAGGGCCTGCCCGACGATCCGCCCTATCTCGTCACGCTGAACCCGCGCACGCGGCCATCGCACGTGCTGCACGAGGTGTCGTTCACGCACCCGCAGCTCGATCGCGCCGCGCTCGTAGCGCAAGCCGAGCTCGCGCGGATCAGCGGCGCGCACCGCACGTACTACGCAGGTGCGCACCTGGGCTTCGGCTTCCACGAGGACGGGCTTCGCTCGGGCCTCGCTGCCGCCGCACGCGCGATCGCCGACGAGGGCGGCCGATGAGCGCGCTCTATCGCGGCTCGCTCGTGCACGCGCGCCGCGATCACCTGCGCCGCACGTTTCGCTATCCGGTGTTCATGGCGGCGATCGATCTCGAGGACCTCCACCACATCGATCGCGACCTGCGCTTGTTCTCGTTCGATCGCCCGAACCTGTTCTCGCTCTACGCGAAGGACTACACGACAGCGATCGCACCGCGAGCGACGACGACGACGACGACGACGACCCTCGTCACGAACCTGCGCTTCGCGGGCTATGCATTCAACCCCGTCTCGTTCTTCCTGCACTACGAGGACGACCAGCTCGCGAGCGTGGTCGCGGAGGTGAACAACAACTACGGCGGCCGTCATTGCTACGTGCTCGACGACGAGCGTCGCATCGCGCTCGATGACGGCCGGGTCGGCTTTCGCACCACGCGCGACTTCTTCGTGTCGCCGTTCCTGCACGGCCCCCGCATCTACGAGTGGTGGTTCCCCGCCCGCCGCGATCCCGCGCTCCTCGCGATCACCATGCATGTCGCGACGCCCACCGGCGACCGCATCTTCACCGCGACGTTCGCCGGCGAGCGCCGCGCGATGACCGATCTGGCGCTCGCGGGCGCCGCGCTGCGATATCCGCTCAACACCGTGCAGGTGATCGGCCTCATTCACTACGAGGCCCTGAAGCTCCGCTATCTGTACAACGAGCCGTATCGCCGCCCTGGGCCGGACCATCAGCCCCTCGATCTCCGAGCGCCTTGCGACGAGTGAACGTCTGCGCGGAACGTAACCTCGGCCGGCCGGACGGCATCGACGTACTTGCAGTAACGTGCGCGCGTTGTCGGCTGTCGCTCATCCGTTGATCGTCCCGCTGCCTCGGCTCTCGCCGCCTGTGAGCCACGCGGTGCGGTGGGCGTTGCTCGCGCGACTGCGTGCGACGTGGGCCGGCGGGCGACTCGATCTGGTGTTGCCGTCGGGCGAGATCGAACGCATCGGCGGCGCAGGCCCCGCCGACGCGACCGCGCGCGTCCACGACGAGCGCATGTTCCTGCGGCTCGTGCTACGCGGCGAGATGGGCGGCGGCGAGTCGTTCGTCGCCGGTGAGTGGAGCAGCGATGACCTACCATCCGTGCTGCGCGTCTTCCTGCGCGGAACGGCAGCGCGCGGAGCCGAGTCCCCGCTCACGCGCGTGGCGCAGCTCGCCGATCTCGTCCGGCATCGGCGCGCGTCGAACACGCTCGACCAGAGCGCCCGCAATATCCACGCGCACTACGATCTCGGCAACGCGTTCTACGCGCTGTTCCTCGATCCCGAGACAATGGCGTACTCGTGCGGGCTGCACACGCCAGGCGCGACCGAGAGCGACGCACAACACGCGAAGCACGAGCGACTGTGCGAGCAGCTCGCGCTCGGACCTGATGATCACCTCCTCGAGATCGGCTGCGGCTGGGGCGGCATGGCGATCCACGCGGCGCGCACGCGCGGGTGCAAGGTCACCGCGATCACGGTGTCGCGCGAGCAGCACGAGCTGGCGGCCTCGCGCGTGCTCGCAGCCGGGCTCGCCGATCGCGTGCGCATCGAGTATCGCGACTATCGCGAGCTTGTCGGCACGTACGACAAGATCGTGTCGATCGAGATGCTCGAGGCCGTGGGCTACGAGTTTCTCCCGAGCTTCTTCGC
This sequence comes from Pseudomonadota bacterium, assembly GCA_023428295.1. GTDB lineage: Bacteria > Myxococcota_A > Polyangia > Haliangiales > Haliangiaceae > JABFXX01. Next base: position 19,301 of record JAEYYV010000056.1, on the reverse strand, counting down.
GACGTGCGCGCGCGTCCTCGCGCCCGGCGGCACGCTCGCGCTGCAATCGATCACGATGCCCGACGCGCGCTTCGCGGCATACCGCCGACGCGTCGACTGGATGCAGACGTACGTGTTCCCCGGCTCGTGCATTCCGAGCGTCGCGGTCGTGCGCGAGATGGCGGCGCGCGCGGGCTTCACGCTGGAGACCGCGCTCGATATCGGCCCGAGCTATCCCGCGACGCTGCGACGGTGGCGCGAGCGGTTCAGCGCTGCACTCCCCGAGGTCCGCGCGCTCGGCTTCGACGAGCCGTTCATTCGCACGTGGCTCATGTACCTCGCGTTCAGCGAAGCCGCGTTCGAGGAGCGCAGCCTCGGCGATCACCAGCTGCTGCTTCGCGCGCGATAGCCGCGCTACTTCGTGTGGGTGACGGTCACGTTCGTCGTGATCCCGCCGCGCACCCAGAACTTGCCGACCACCGTGATCGATCGCGGTGCGATCGCCGCGACGATGTCATCGCAGATCTGGTTGGTAACGGCCTCGTGGAACGCGCCCTCGTTGCGATAACTCCACAGGTAGAGCTTCAAGCTCTTGAGCTCGACGCACAGCTCGTCCGGGACGTAGTCGATCTCGATCGTCGCGAAGTCAGGCTGCCCGGTCATCGGGCACAGGCACGTGAACTCGGGGCACCCGAAGGCGATGTGGTAATCGCGGGACTTCTTCGGGTTCGGAAATGTCTCGAGCTGCTTGGTCGGCCGCGTCGTCACGCCCGGCTCTTAGCACGATGACATGCCGCACGTCGCTCTACCCCTGCCCACCCAGACGGGTACGAAGTGGCGCGATGCGGCAGTTCGCACTCTCTTCATGCGGACCTCTAGCGTCGCTCGATGTTCTCCCCTACAATGGTCTTGCGACTCACGTCGCCGAGAACACGACGAGATGACCATTTGGTTTATCCGCTGTGGCTTCGAAACGGGCCGCTGTGCCCAGTACGAAGGCCCAGCTCCGGGAGCCGCTGCCTCTATGGTGCGAACCGCAATTCTGCGGGGTCGGACGGGTGTGCGGGCCGAAGCTTTGGGCTCTGGCTATGGCCAGGGGAGGACTGAAGAATGAAACGCAAAAGTACCAGCTCTATGGAGGGGCATTCATAGCCTCCCAGCACGAACCGTGGGTCCGTCTCAGCACGACCCCCGGTTGACCTCGTGCCCGGAGCGCCGGGTTCGGGAATGTGATTGAGCAAACGGGCCGGGCATGTCGCCGGCCCGTCCTATTTTCGGCGATTTTCCGACGACGAATCGCGCGCTTCCGAAAACGCGAAACGTCGCCCGAGCCGGGATGCCGAGGTGAGATCGGCGGCGGCAGGGCGACGTTTGCGACGGCCAGTTACAGCAGGCGCGGAGCGAATGCTCGCGACTAGAACGTGAAGATCTGATCCGGACGCTTTTCGGCCGGCTTGGGCGCGTTGGTGTCCGTTTGCTTCGGCTTGATGATCGGCGGCGGCGGATCGACCGCGAAGCGCGCGGCCGCCGACGTCATGGGGATCGGCGCAGGCGCGGGCGCCGGACGCACGACGGCAGGCGCCGTCTCTTGCTTCGGTAGCGGCAGCGGGCTCGTCGTCGTGGGACGCGGCGCGGGCGCGACCGGGCGCGGCGCGACGGGGCCAGACGACGGAATCGTCGGGGCGGTCGCGGGCACGCCATCACCCAGGAAATCGTTCACGCGCGTTTCGACCAACTGGCTCATCGAGATGTTGTTGGCCTCGCAGAACGCTTTGAGTCGCTCGTAGGTCGTGCGGCTCACACTGATGCTCCGTCGAGTTTGCTTCTTGGCCATGTTCTTTCCTTACGCTACGGGTAGTGCAACGTCAAGGCCGTCCTACTAGCCCTGGACTCCCGTTCCACGCGCAAAGAAATACCAAGGGGCCCTGACATTCGCCCCACGAAATCACGCGCTTGATCGACGAAGGCGTGGAGATCACTCACGATCAAAAATGATCGCGAGCATGGCGATGCCCGTCGGGGCTCACGCCTTGGTGCGATCGAGCCAATCGATCGGACGCAAGTGAGACACGAGCTCGGCCTCGCGCGAGCCCGGGGTCGGCATCACGTCGTAGTCCCAGCGGACCAGCGGCGGCAGCGACATCAAGATCGACTCGACGCGCCCGTTGGTCTTGAGACCGAACAGCGTCCCGCGATCGAGGATCAGGTTGAACTCGACGTAGCGCCCTCGTCGCTGGAGCTGCCAGTTGCGCTCGAGCTCGCCGTACGACTCGACGTTGCGGCGCTGCACGATCGGCACGTACGCCGAGAGGAAGGAACGCCCGATGTCCTGGACGAACTCGAACATCTTCTCGGGTGGATGCGCTGGTCCTTTGGCGCCGAGATAGTCGAAGAACACCCCTCCCACGCCACGCGTCTCGTTGCGATGGGTCAGAAAGAAGTATTCGTCACACCACTTCTTGAAGTGGGAATAGTCCCCGATCGGCGCGTGACGGTCGCACGCGTCGGCGAGCGTTTGATGGAAGTGAGTCGCGTCTTCGCGGAACAGGTAATACGGCGTGAGATCCGCGCCACCGCCGAACCAGAGCGTGTCCCCTTTGACGAGGCAGCGGAAGTTCGCGTGGGTCGTCGGCACCATCGGTGAGCGCGGGTGCAACACCAAGGAGACGCCGCTCGCACGGAACGTGGCACCTTGCCCCGGCATGCTCGCTGCCATCTCCGCAGGCAGCTCGCCGTCGACGCTGGACCAGTTGACGCCGGCCTTCTCGAAGACGGCACCGCCCTCGAGCACGCGCGCCACCCCACCGCCGCCGCCGGGGCGCTGCCACGCGTCTCGCGTGAAGCCCTTCCCGCCGTCGAGATCGGTCAGCGCCGTGCAGATGTCGGTCTGCAGGTCCGCGAAGAATTTCGACGCGCGCTCGAAGAGAGAGTGAAGGTCGTCCGACGGCACGATGAGAATGCTACCATCCGGGTGTAGCGGGACTGTGAGCGCTTAGACTGATGTGGGCTGCGATTCGACTCATTCGCGCGACGCGCGTATTTCTCGTCATCTTCCTCAGCTATATGTGGCAGGTGTCGTGGGCTCGGCTGTGGCCGAAGCGCTACGGCACGAGCGAGCGCTGGAAGAAGATCAATCGCCGCAACGCGCGCCGCATGTACAACGGCTTTGTCCGTCTGCGCGGCGTGTACATCAAGCTCGGTCAGATCCTCAGCGTGATGGGCACGTTCTTGCCGCGCGAGTACACCGAAGAGCTCGAGGGTTTGCAGGACGACGTCCCGCATCAGCCGTATCGCAAGATCAAGAAGACGTTCGTCCAGTCGTTCAAGAAGGATCCGCACAGCGCGTTCACGAAGTTCTCCGAGGAGCCGATCGCGGCGGCGTCGCTCGGACAAGTGCACGAGGCGTACAACGAGGCGGGTGATCGTCTCGCGGTGAAGATCCTCTATCCAAACGTCGCGACCATCATCAAGGTCGATCTCAAGGTGCTCGGCTGGGCGCTCGACGTGTACAAGAACTTCGTCCCGATCCAGCAGATCGAGCGCGTGCACGCGCAGCTCGCCGACATGCTGCATCGCGAGACCGACTTGATGAACGAAGCAAAGATGCTCCAGCGCATGACGGCGAACTTCCACGGAGACGCCGACGTGCTGTTCGCCAAGGTCTATCCGGAGTACTCGTCGTCGACGGTGATGACGATGACGTTCATGGATGGCGTGAAGATCACCAAGAAGGACGCGCTGCGAAAGCTGGAGCTCGATCCGTACGCGGTCGCGACGAAGCTCATCAAGGTCTTCTACAAGCAGCTGTTCATCGATCGCTTCTTCCACGCCGATCCGCACCCCGGAAACTTCTTCGTGCAGCGCGGTCCCGATGGCCAGCCGCGCATCGTCGTCCTCGATCTCGGCAGCGCATGCGAGCTGCCCGATCATCTCGCCGACGGCATGTTCGACATCCTCTCGGGCCTCATGACCCGCAACGACGATCTCGTCGTGCAGGGCATCAACACGATGGGGTTCGTCGATCCCGAGGGCGATCGCGAGCTGCTCGAGCGCACCGTGCGCAAGTACTTCGAGAAGCTCTTGAACCTCAACATCACCGACTTCGGCAAGATCGACTACGACGCCGCCGGCAAGCAGCTCGCGGATCCCGACATGAAGCGCGACGAGCTGCGCGAGCTCATGAAGTCGATCGCGTATCCCGAGGGCTGGTTCTACGTCGAGCGCGCCGCCGTGATCATGTTCGGCCTGCAAGCCACGCTCGCGCCCAAGCTCAACGGCATCCACGTGGGCTTCCCGTACATCACGCAGTTCATCTTCGAGCGCAACGCCAAGCGCCTCGCGCAAGCGGCCGCCGAGGCGCGCGCCGAAGCGTCGAACCCGCGCTTGTCGCTCGTGTCGATCGCGGACGCGGCCAAAGAGGCTGCGACCAAGAGCGAGTCGTCGCGCAAGGAAGCTGCTGCCACGACGAGCGAGTCGTCGCGCAAGGAAGCTGCCGCGACCAAGAGCGACTCCACCAAGAAGTCCGAGAAGAGCGGCTCGCTCGAGAAGAGCGAGACCAAAGAAGAAGCACTCCTCAACTGACGCGGTCCTCGTGCGCGCTCGATTCTCGCTGCTCGTAGCGTCGCTCGCTCTGGTCGCGAGCTGTCATCGCGATCGCACGCGCGTGGACACGCACGGCAACGAGCTCGCCGCGAAGACAACGGCGCTCGCGGCCAAGGCGCCCGGCATGCAGGTCCTGGTGGAGCGCGATGGTCGCGTGATCCTCGACGGCAACTACGGCTTCGCCGACCTCGAGCATCGCGTGCCGGTCACGCGCGACACCGTGTTCTGCATCGGGTCGATCTCGAAGCAGTTCGGCGCCGCAGCGATCATGCAGCTCGTCGAGGAGGGCAAGCTCTCGCTCGAGGACCCGCTCTCGTCGTGGATGCCGGGGTTTCCACGCGCGGACACGATCCTCGTCCGCAACCTGCTCCAGCACACGACGGGCATCGTCGACTTCGAGTACTCGGGTGCGTGGCCGAAGTCGATGGGCCTCGAGCGCACGACGGACGAGGTGATCGCCACGTTTCGCGATCTGCCGCCGCTGTTCGAGCCGGGCCAGCGCTGGAGCTACTCGAGCAGCAACTACGTGCTCCTCGGCACGATCATCGAGGCGGTCACGGGCGAGCCGCTCGCGGAGGTCATGAAGAAGCGCGTGTTCGATCGCGCGGGCCTCCTGCACACGCGGTTCTGCGACTCGTACGAGCTCGTCCCGAATCGCGCGCGCGGATACGTCCCCACGAAGGACGGCTGGGCGCCCGCGCCGTGGTCGCACCTCGCGCAGTTCGCGCTCGCCGGTGGCATCTGCTCGACGGCGCACGACCTGCTCCGCTGGCAACACGCGCTCGAGGAGGGCAAGGTCACGAGCGCGGCGTCGTACGAAGCGATGTCCACGCCGGGCAGCACCGCCGACGGCACGCCGTTCCACTACGGACTGGGCCTGTCCAAGCTGCGCCTCGGTGACCACGTCCGCATCATGCACAGCGGCGGCGTGTCGGGATTCGGCGCCATGCTCGAGCACTTCGTCGACGACAAGCTGCGCATCATCACGCTCGCCAACGCGCGCGGGGCCGACGTCTCGCACGACCTCGCTGTCGAGCTGCTGAAGATTCCACCCGCGCGAGCGGTGCCGATCGCGCCCGACAAGCTCGCCGTGTACGCGGTGACCGCGAGCGATCCAAACGCCGGAACGGTGCGGTTCTCGATCGAGGGCAAGGGTGAGGGCGAGGGCGATGCCCATCTCGTCCTCGACGCGACCGGCAATCGCACTCCGCTCGTGCACATCGGCGACGGTGTGTTCGTCACCGCGAATCACGGGCTGCGCGTTCGCTTCGAGGTCACGGACGGCGCCGTCACGCGTGTGATGTTCGCGTCGGACGACGCGATCTTCACGCTGGTGCCCAGCTCAGGCGGATAGCCGGTCGATCTGCGCGTGGAAGTGCGCGAGCGCGTGCTCGAACGCACCGAACGTCACTTCGCGATTCGCGCCCGCCGACAGACCGCGCTGGATCGACTCGCCCATCGAGAAGTCCTCGTCGATCGCGCCGAGGAGAATCTCGTTGTTCGCGTCCCAATATGCGCGCGCCTTCTCGCTCACGGGCTCCTCGGGAACGAGCATGTACGCCTGAAGCATCGTGCGGCCCGCGTCGATGGGCCACAGGTGGAGGATGGCGGCGTGATCCGGCTCGACGAGCACGAGCGTGTTCGGGAACAGGTGATAGAGCACGTTCGCGTGATGGCGCAGGATCCAGCCATCGGGCGTGCACGACAGCTCGCGGATCGTCCGCTTCGGGAACACGTTGCGCAGGTGCGGACCGACCGGATCGACGAGCCCGACGTTGTCGAAGAACATCCTGTAGATCGTGTCCTTGTGCGTCGTGCGCAGGTGATACGTCTCGAGGAACATGTCGATGCCGAGCTTCCATGACAGCTGGCGCTCGACCATCACGGGCGCATAGACGTAGCTCGACGTGAGATTGAAGCCATCGAGCTCCGCCGTGATCGGTCCCATCCACTCGTCCATGTCGAGCTTGCGGCTCTCGCCGGGGCGCAGCGGCGTCGGGCGTACGAAGATGAGGCCCGCCGCCACGCCGATCGGAACCTCCACGAGCCCGCGCCCCTCGCGCGGCAACGCTTTACCGTCGACGTTCGACGAGCTGCCGCGCGCGAACGCTTGCGCGCCGCCGATGTCGTTCGCGGTCGGTGACTTGTTGCCGAGCGCCACGACGCCGTTGGGTGGCGTTCCGTTGGCCGGGCACGGGGACGTGCGAGCGACGAACGCGCGCTCGTGAGGCACGCCGAGCAGTGCGCCGTCGCGGCCATAGGTCCACGCGTGGTACGGGCACACGAAGGCGGCCTTGGTCCCGCACGCTTCGTTCTCGACGCGCGTGCCGCGGTGACGGCACACGTTGATGAGCGCGTGCAGCTTGTGATCGTTGCCGCGCGTGATGATGAGCGGAATGCCCGAGGCGTCGTGCGTGAAGAAGTCGCCGGGGTTTGGCACTTGCGACACGTGACCGACGACGAGCGGGTAGTCGCGGAACAACCGCGCTCGCTCGCGATCGATGCGCGCGGTATCGGCGTACGCATCGATCGGCACGGTGGTCATCGTGGGATCGGAGTCGGTGGTGCGTGCTTCGAGGTGCGCGAGCACGCGGCGAACGAGCTGTGCTTGCATTGCGATGTTCATCGGAGCTTCCTCGGTTGGAGAGAGAGATGCGCGAGGCGCGCGGCCTCGAGCTCGCGAAGATCTGCGATCACGTACGAGCGCCCTTGGATCTGCGAGGCGCGTCTTCACGCGCCGGGTTCGCGGGGTTCGTCACACCGAGCGCCTGTCGCGCGAACGCGAGCATGTCTGCCTCGTAGTTGGCCATGATCTGCTTGGAGCGCGCGGCACCGACGATGCGCTCGACGGTGGGACGCGACGCCACGACGTAGCTGACAGCGCCGACCACCTGGAACACGGCGAGCTCGGGCGCCGGCGCACCACTCGCGCGCGCGAGCTCGGCCGCGCGGATCATGAACGGCGCGAGCGGAAACTTGGACGCCTTCTGGATGCGCGACGGGTTGTCGAGCAACTCGCGGAGGAGGAGCACCACGCGGTGCGGACTGTTGATCGACCACTGCACGAGCACCTTGGCCAGATCGTCCGCGCTCTGCGCCGTCTCGAGCCCCGCTGTCAACTCGGCCGCGATATCGAGCAGCACCTCCGCGTACAGGCGCTCCTTCTTGGGGAAGTGATAGACGACCGACGCGAGCGGCAGACCGGCTTCCTTGGCGATGTCCCGCATGCTCGTCCCGTGAAACCCGTGGGTCACGAGCAGCCCCTCGGCCGCCTCCAGGATGGCGGTGCGCGCGCGCTGACCTTTGGGCGTCTGACTGCGAAGAGCCTGCATGGTCGCCGAGGGTGCCTGATACGAGGTCATTTGAAAACGGTACATGCGTACCAGAAAAACCAAACGACCGTACTAATAATCCCGTACAGTCGTACTAATCTTTGACGAGGATCGGTCAGGCGGAGTCAGCGCGTGCACACGTTGCGCACGCGCCATCCGGCCTCGCGTAGCGGAGCCAACACTTCGTACGCGCGGTGCAGCGCGGCCGCAGCCAGTCAGCGCTGGCGCTTGCGACCGGCGCGGACGAAGCGCTCGAGGATCGGCAGGCCGAGCGCGGGGAACGGGCGCGCGAGGTGGGCCAGCGCGGCGCGTACCTTGGGGATCGACTTCACGAGCCGAGCGCTCTCGATCTGCGCGATCGCGGCGTCGGCGACCTTGTCGAGCGTCAGTAGGTTCGCGTTCGAGAACAGGAGGCCCGCCGCCGCATCCTTGGCGACGGCATCCGTCATGTCGCCCTTGATCGCATCGGGCAACAGCGCGCCGACGTGGATCGGCCGCTGGATCTGGCGCAACTCGCTCGCGAGCGACAGCGAATAGCCGAGCACCGCGTGCTTGGTGGCGCCGTACACCGCGAGTCCCGGCGTGGCGGCGAGCGCGGACATCGACGCGATGTTCAAGATCGTACCGCGCTCCATCACCGAGAGCGCCGCGTGACATCCCCAGATCACGCCGAGGATGTTGACGTCGACCTGGCGGCGCACCGCCGCATCGTCGAGCGTCCACGAATCGCCCACCGCGAGCACGCCCGCGTTGTTGACCCACAGCGTGACGGAGCCCTGCTTCCGTGCGAGCGCCGCGATCGCGCGGTGTGCGTCCGGATCCCGAACATCGTGATGCGCCGCGGTGCCATCGATCATCGAGGCCGTCGCGCGCGCGGCGACCTCGTCGATGTCCGTGACGACGACATGATAGCCCTTGCGCACCAAGCGCTCGGCGATCGCGCGACCGAGGCCGCGGCCCGCGCCCGTCACGACGGCGACATTGGATGCCCCCGGTGACGGCTTCACGACCGCGCCATCCGTTCCACGCGATAGCGCACGCCGTTGTCCTCGCCTTCGAACGCGCCGGCCCACTCGACGGGCACGAAGCCCTTCTCGTCGAGGTCTGGCAGGAACGCATCGCACTCGAAGCGCGCGAGCACGCGCGTGAGATAGATGTAGCGAAGCGCGGCGTGCGCGAACGCCTCGCGAAAGATCTGCGCCCCGCCGATGACAAACGTGGTGTCGACGTCGGGCTTGGCCGCGACTGCGAGTGCCTCGTCGAGCGAGCGCGCCGCGACGACTCCCTCGGGCAGCGACGGCTCCGAGCGCGACACGATGATGTTCAGCCGCCTCGGGAGCGCGCGGCCCTGCACCTCCGCGCTCTCGAACGTGCGCCGGCCCTGGATGATCGCGTTACGCATCCCCTCGCGCGCCTCGCACGTGATGCGCTTGAAGTGGGCCATGTCGCCCTTGAGCTTGGGCCACGGCAGCGCGTTGGCCTTACCGATGCCCCACTCGAGATCTGCGGCGACGACGCAATCGAACACGCAGCGAAGCTAGCACTACTCGAGAGCGCGCAGCGCTGCTTCCGTCGCATCGTCCGCGGGGAAATAGCTCTCGATGTGAATCTCTTCCGCGGTGACGTCGAGGGGCGTGCCGATCGACGTGAGCATCGTGAACAGCTTCACCTCCATCGCCGGCGACCGCATGTGCACGGTGATGAACGGCGCCGCCGTGGCGCCTGGCATCGGCGTGCGCCACTCCACCGGCACCTCGGGCTGCGCGAGCGCGCGTGCCAGCAGACGCTGGAGCGATTCGTCCCCGGGTCGCGCGGCGATCTCGCGATGCAAACGCGCGACGAGGTGTCCCGCCACGTCGTGCCAGTTCTGCATGTACGGCCGGAACGCGTGCGGATGCAGCGTCCCGAGGATGAGGTTCTGCGCGGCGGCGATTCCCTCCGCGCTCGTGGGTGGAAAGTGCGCGAACAACTTCGCCGCACCTCGGTTCATCCGCAGGAGCTCCCAGTGACCATCGACGACGACGGCGCCGTACGGCTCTTGTTGCGCGAGCACGTGATCGATCGCGCGGCGCAGGTGAGCGAGCTCGTCGCCATCGAGCGGTGATGCGCGATACGCGGCTGCGAACCCCGCCGCCGTGAGCAACGTGTTGCGCTCGCGAAGTGGAACATCGAGCGCACCCGCGAGTGCGAGCACGATCTCGCGGCTCGGCTGCGAACGGCCATTCTCCACGAAGCTCAGGTGCTTCGCCGACACGCCGGCGCGCGCCGCGAGCTGTTCCTGGCTCACGCGACGCGCGAGTCGCCACGAGCGGAGCTGTGCGCCAAAGGTCTCGGCCATGACTCACGGTACACGCAGCGCGGCCGACCGCGTCTTACCTCCGAGGTAATGGTGGCGCCGCCCGCGGACCGTTATCTCGGATCCCATGACCACCCTGGCAACCTCGCCCCTCGAATCCTCTCTGCGCTCGAACCTCCGGTCGAAGGCGCTCGTCGCCGGCGCGATCCTGGCGGCGTTCACCGTCTACTCGCTATGGGTCGTCGCCGGGCACGGCTACACCGGGTTCCTCACGCTCGCGATGCGCGAGGACTGGGCGATGCAGCTGCTGCTCGATCTCGTCCTCGCTTGCTCGTTCGGCGTCGGCTGGATGGTGCACGACGCACGCAAGCACTCGATCACGACGTGGCCTTTCGTGGTCACCACGCTGTTCCTCGGATCGATCGGCCTGCTCGGCTACGTGGTGTGGCGCGGGCTCGCTACACCGCGACGGGGAACCTGATGAACGCGTGGTGCTGGTAGCCCTCGAGCGCGACGTCCTCGAACGTCATCTCGAGCGTCGGCTTGTTCGCGAGCACGAGCGTGGGCAGCGGGTGCGGCGTGCGCTCGAGCTGGATCTTCACGCCCTCGACGTGGTTCAGATAGATGTGCGCGTCGCCGAGCGTGTGCACGAAGTGCCGCGGCACGAGGCCGCAGTCCTGCGCGATCATCGACATGAGCAGCGCGTAGCTCGCGATGTTGAACGGCACGCCGAGCGCGAGATCCGCCGAGCGCTGGTAGAGCTGGCAGTCGAGCCACTTGTCGTGAACGTAGAACTGGAAGAACGCGTGGCACGGCGGCAGCTTCATCTTGGGGATGTCGGCCACGTTCCACGCGCTGACGATCAAGCGGCGCGATGAGGGGTTGCTCTTGATCTGCGCGATCACGTCGCGGATCTGATCGATGCCCTCGGCGGTGCCGTCGGGCCAATGCCGCCACTGAAAGCCATAGATCGGCCCCAGCTCGCCGTTCTCGTCGGCCCACGCGTCCCAGATCGGCGTGTGCGCGCGGAGATCGTCATGGATGTTGGTGGAGCCGCGCAGGAACCACAACAGCTCGCGAACGACCGCCGGGAACAACACCTTCTTCGTGGTGACGAGCGGGAAGCCGTCACGCAGGTCGTATCGCGTCTGCGCACCGAACAACGAGATGGTGCCGGTGCCCGTGCGATCCGTGCGGCGCTCTCCGTGCTCGAGCACCTGACGTAAGAGATCCAAGTACGGCCGCATGACCACCTTCTACCATTTCGACGGCCTATGATGTCCGCGTGGTACCTCGCCCGACGACGCTGTCTGCTCTCCTCGATGCTTACGACGGCGTGCTACTCGACGCGTACGGGGTGCTCGTCGACGCGCGCGGTCCCCTGCCCGATGCGCCGGGCGCGATCGCCGAGCTGAACCGCCGCGGTGTTCCGTACGCGATCGTCACGAACGACGCGTCGCGATCGGTGGCGACGTACATCGCGCGATTCGCGCGGTTTGGCCTCGCGATCCCCGGCGAGCGCATCGTCACGTCCGGATCGCTCTTGCCCGCCTACGTTCGCGAGCGTGGCTTGGCCGGCGCGCGGTGGGCGGTGCTCGGAACCCCGGACTCGATCGCGTTTGTCGTCGAAGGTGGCGGCGTGCCTGTCGACATTGGAGCGGGCATGGAGATCGATGCGGTCGCGATCTGCGACGACGCGGGCACGCCATTTCTCGACGGGATCGAGCTGACGTTCTCCGCCATCGTGCGCGCGGTGGAAGCCGGGCGGCGACCGGCGCTCGTCGTGCCGAACCCTGACCTCGTGTATCCCAAGGGTGGGGGCGAGTTTGGCTTCACGGCGGGCGCGATGGCGCTGCTCGTCGAGACCGCCTTGGCGCGACGCTTCCCCGATGCGGGTCTCGTGTTCGAGCGCCTGGGGAAGCCAGCGCCGCAGCTGTTTCGCGAGGGCGTGAAGAGGCTCGGTGTGTCGCGCGTGGTGATGATCGGCGACCAGCTCGAGACCGACATCGCCGGAGCTCTCGGCGCGGGCCTCGATGCCGCGCTGCTCGCGGGCGTCTCCCGGTGGACCGAGCCTGGAGGGACCGCGCCAACGTTTCTGCTGCGCGACCTGCGCATCGACTAAGATGGATGTTCCGTGAAGTACCTGGCGTTCATCGTGCTGGTGGGATGCGGCCGCCTCGGCTTCGCTCCGAGCGCGGGTGCGGACGACGACGCGCAGAGTCCGATCGACATGCTGACGGACACGCCGAGCGACACGCGCGTCGATCTCGATGGTCTGTTCGCCGGCTGCATGCACGAGACGTTCGACGTGCTCGGCCCCGAATGGCAGACCTTTGGCGACATGAACACGGCGGAGAACGGCGTACTCCGCTCCGAGATCCAGGGCCCGTTGGGGAGTGGCAGTTGGATCCAGCAACGCGCCTCGCGATCGATGCTCGGTTGGACGACGATCCTGCAGGTCGTGCAGCCCTGCGCGCAGGTCAACACCAACGTCGGCATCGGGTGGCACGGAGCGCTCGGTCCCGCGCACCTCTCGATCGTCCAGGGCCAGCTCCGTCTCGATAGCTACACGGGCGGTATCGTGCAGGACGCGTACGATCCCGTCGACGATCGATGGCTGCGGCTGCGAGAGAGCAATGGCCTTCTCTGGGGCGCCACCTCGCCTGACGGCGTCACGTGGAACGAGTTCGGCGCGGTCTCCTTCACTGGATCGGACGTGTTCGTCGACATGGGGGCCGAGGCGTCGCTCATCACCGTCAACCCGGACTTCGCCCTGTTCGACGACTACATCGAGTGCCCGCCATCGTGAGTGATAGGCTGCTCGCGTGATCCAACGGTTCTGCTTCGTGAAGCTGCTCGACGACGAAGTGGGAACGCGCGCCGAGCTCGCGGAGATGATCCGCGCGCAGCTGATCTCTGCGGGCGCGGACGCGATCGTGGGCTTGCCGGCAGATGACAGCGCGGCACGCTGGGACATCTCGATCGTGGTCACGGCGGCCTCGCTCGAAGCGTGGAACGCGCTCGCGATGCAGCCCGCGATGACGGGCGTGTTCGACGAGCTCGCCGGTCGGGCGACCGTGGTGAAGGCCTGGACGTTCTCGTCGGTCGGCGACGATGACTAGCTGACGACGACTAGCGCTCCGGCGCGTCGCTCTTGATCCGGAGGCGCGCGATCCACGCGTCGAGCTCCGGCGGAAGTGGAGACTCGAACACCACGCGCTCGCCCGTCGTGGGATGCGCGAAGCCGAGCCGAGCCGCGTGGAGCGCCAAGCGCGGCGCGCGCGGGATGAACGTCCGGCTCTTCTCGCCGCCATGCTGCGTGTCGCCAGCGATCGGCGTGCCATTGCCCGCGAGGTGCAAGCGAATCTGGTGCTGGCGTCCGGTCTCGAGCCGCGCGGCAAGGAGCGTCGCACCGACGAGCGGCTCGATCGCGCGGATGTGCGTCACCGCGCGCTTACCGTCGACGGGGCGCTCGATGGTCTGCGTCTCGACGCTCCCGATCGCGACCGCGCGGTACTCGCGATCCACGTCGTGCACCTTGAACGCATCGCCGAGCTTCTTGTTCGCGGCTCGTGTGCGCGCGAACACCAGGAGGCCGCTCGTCGGTAGATCGATGCGATGGACGAGGTAGACCTCGCCGAATTGCCGCGCGAGTTGATCGAGCATGTCGCCGCGATCGCTCTCCGGCGTCGGCGCGGTGACGAGACCAGCGGGCTTGTCTGCGACGATGACGTGCTCGTCGGAGAACACCACGGTCGGTGACAACGCGGGTGCCGCATCGCGCGGCCGCTCGACGGCGCTGCCGATGTTGACCTCGATCACCTGCCCTGCCTTCACGAACCGGCTCGCCACCTTGGTGCGCGTGCGATCGACGAACACGCCGCCCTCGTCGATCACCGCGCGCGCTTTGCGACGCGACAGTCCTCCGACGTGCTTGGGAATCACCTGATCGAGGCGCAGCCCTTCCTCGTCGGGCGCGACGGTGAACGTCTCCTTCGCCATTACGCGCGAGACGCCACGTCGAAGATCGCGTCCGCCATCACCTCGGGCACTTCTTCCTGCAGGAAGTGGCCGGCCTGCGTGCGCGTGACCTTGGCATCCGGCCGCATGCGCTCGAGGTGGTTGATCACGCGGCCGAGGATCGGATCCTTGGTCCCCCACACGAGCGCGATCGGGACCTTCACGCTCTCGAACACCTGATCCGTCACCTGCAGCGCAGGGATCGACGGATGATCGTCGACGGAGCTCGGCACCATGCGCGCGAGTGCGAGCGGCGCCGCCCGATCGCTGCGCGACGAGAGCGGCCAACGATACGCCTTGGCCACGTCGCCGCGGATCGTCGAGCGATCGCCTTGCGAGAGATGCAGCGCGCGCAGCGGAAACCCGAGGCGCAGGAACAAGAGGTCACTCGCGACTGGAAGTTGCGAGAGGCGATGAAACATCGTCGGCTTGAACTTCGGGTGCGGCGGACTGATCGCCGTGTTACCGAGCACGAGCCCCTTGAGGCGCGAGAGACGCGACGCCATGGCCAACAGTCCGATCGGCGCGCCCCAATCCTGCGCTGCCACCACCATCGGTCCGGGCGCGATGTCGTCGAGCACGTTGCCGAGCCACTGCCCGTGATGCTCGAGCGTGTGCGCTTCCATGCCCGGCTTGCTCGACAGCCCGAGGCCGATCAGATCGGGCACGACGAGCCGCAGCTCGTCGCCGTCTTTACGCTTGCGGATCTCTGCGACGACCTTGCGCCACAGAAAGCCCCACGTCGGATTGCCGTGGAGCATCACGATCGCGGGGCCGTTCGCCGGTCCCCACTCGAGCACGTGCATCGTCTGATCGCCCGTAGCGTGCATCGAGCTGCGCCAGCCCGCGGGCAACTGCGCTGCGATCCACGGTGGAAATGGCTCGCCCACACGATCGGTCGACACGCATCGTCCATAACACGATGCCTGTCGGGTGTACGGTCTTCAGCGTGGCGTCACGCGCCAGCCGTTCGTCGTCGTTCGCTTCGCGCGCGAGCCGTGACTACCACTCGCCATCGTCGTCGATGTTGCGGCCGCGACGCTTCTTGCCGCCATCGCCGTCGCCATCGCGATCCCGACCGCGATCTCGATCGTTGCGTCCGCGTCGACCGCGATCGCCACCGCCGGGCGGGCCACCGCCGGGTCGACTCGCGAAACCACCACCGCCGAAGCCGCCGGGGCGCGGGCCACCGCCTCCACCGCCGAAACCTCCGCCGGGAGGACGAAAGCCGCCGCCGCCGGGAGGTCCGCCGCCGTAGCCGCCTCCACCACCGTAGCCACCGCCGGGAGGACCGCCCGGTCGTGGCCCACGAAAGCCACCACCGCCGCCACCGGGACCGCGCGCTTCACGCTCGCGCGCCTCGTTGATGCGCAGCATGCGGCCGTCGAGCTCCTGGCCATCGAGCTCCTGGAGAGCTGCTTGCGCTTGCTCCGCCGTCGCGAGCTCGACGAACGCGAAGCCGCGCGAGCGACCTGTCTCGCGGTCCATGATGACAGAGACACTCGTCACCTCTCGACCGTTCGCTCCGAATGCTTCTCTGAGGCTCGCCTCGTTCGTGTTGTAGTTCAGGTTGCCCACGTAGAGCTTCGTTCCCACGGCCTGGTCTCTCCTGGAATCTTTCTGTCCACTGCGACGGGGTTGAGGGTGCTACGCGACGACATCGGTCGTGCTTATCGAAGGCTATCACAGCCGTTTGCGACCCGATCACAAGCTTTCGCAGTCCCCGGGCTGGGGAGACGGTCGCACAATGTCGTAGATTCACGAGCGGGCATGGGGCCGCTGCCGTACCCGCATCGGGCGACGTTTCTCGCGAGCACGCTGGTCGTTCCAGCGGAGCTCGAGGATGCCGCGCCCTACCTCGCTCGGCTCATCTCGCTGATCGTGTTCGATCATGTCATTCGCCATCGCGTCGTCACGCTTGGCGATCACGATGACGAGCGACTCGTCGACGAGAGCGGGCGATTGCTCGACGCGCACCATCCGCTGATCGAGGACAGCATCGATTGGTTCTTCCGCGTCTCGAGGCGCCACGAGGTGCTGTGGTTCGATCTCTCGCTCGATCCCGCGCGGCCGCAGCGCACGTTCTTGCGCTGCCGAAAGCCGTATGGCGCCGTCGACGAGTGGGTCGCGAACCCGCAGCAGACGCTCGCCCAGCAGCTCGCGCAGTGCCTCGGTGCATGGCTCGCCGCGCGTCGACTTCCGCTCGTCGGAGCGATCACCGACTTCACCAGTGAGGACCTCCTCGCTGCGGCCAACAAGCTGTCGGGCGCGGCTGCGCTGCTCGAGGGCGGACAACCGCTCGCGAGCTTGCCCGGCGGGCTCGCGCAACCACCGCCGCGCGTGGCGATTCCATTTCTGCGCGTGCTCGGCGAGCTCTCGCGCGATGCCTCGATCGACGCGACGATCCTGCATCTCGATCCCACGCACGCGGTCGCGCGTCGCAACGTGTACGTCGCGGGGCTGATCGCGGGTGACACGGATCGACGCGCGATCCTCCCGCTCGTGCGCGAAGCGCCGATGTACGCCAAGCCGCATCTCTCGATCTGGGGCGAACCGTTCGCGGGAGATCGACCGTTCGAGAGCGTGGGCGTGCGCCATCAAGGCATCGCCGCGAGCCTCATGCCGGCGAATCCGTTCGCGTGCCACAACTACTCGCTGCAGCTCGCCGAGGAGGGACGCCGCGAGGAGAGCTACCGCTGGGCGGATCGCGCGACGGTCGCATCGCCATCGTTCGGCGCCGCGCACCTCGATTGCGTGCGCCGCTTGCGACAAGTGGGACGCCCTGGGCAAGCGTTTGCCGAGGCGCAGTATCGCTGTCGCGAGATCCTCGATCGCGCGGCCGCGGGCAAGATGTCGGCGGCCGACTGGCAGTCGCCGCATCACGCCGCGCTGCTCATCGCGTTCGCACATCTCGATGTGGGCCGCATCTCCGAAGCGATCGAGCTCGCCGACGAAGCCATGTCTCGCGTCCCCGAGGATGCGCCGACCAAGGAGGCGTTCGGCTGGGCGCAGAAGCGCATCTCGCACTGGAAGACAGACGCGGGTCTGCTCGCGCGTGCGTTCGCGTGGGAGGGTCACCATCGTTGCGATCCAGGCCGCGTGCTGTACGGGCTCGCGAAGGGCCGCATCACCGACGAGGAAGACGCGGGCATGCTGATCGAAGCGCTGCTCGCGACGGGACGCTTCGAGCAAGCGAGCGTCGCGTACTGGCAGTGCGCGGGGCTCGACGGTGCGGGCGTGATGGGCGATGGCAAGGCGCGCCTGTCCGCAGCGCGGGCGCTGATCCTGAACGGCGAGCTCGACGAAGCGCTCGATCAGATCCAGATCGTGCAGCTGCGTCGATCGCAGAGCCGCCTCGAAGCCGAAGTAAACCGCGTGCTGCGCTTCGCGGCGTGTCGGCCCGCGAGCGAGTGGGAGCGCGTGATCGAACGCCGCGTGGAGAAGGGCGCCGTGCAGCTCGCGCAGATGGCCGCGCGTGACCTCGCCGACTTCGTGCCCGAGATGGACACGCAGATCGTTCGCGATGCGCTCGGCGAGCGCGGCAAGCTCGCACTCGATCCGATGTGGATCAGCGAGCTGATCGGCGCGGTGCCGCAGGCCGCGTCGTCAGCAGCGGCCATCGTTGGACGTCTCGCGTGGCCCAAAGAAGCGACGCTGCGCGCCGCCGATGCGCTCGCGGCGGAGTGGTGGACGGCGCTCGTCCCGCCGGCGCGCGATCGCGACGCGCACGCCGGTGGTGCGGTGCTCGCGCTCGGCATCTCGCTGGTCAACTACTTCGAAGCCGCGATGGGGCCGCCCACGCCGATCGCGGGCGCGTATCGCCACATCGCGACCGAGGCGCTGCACCTCGTGCGTCGCTCGCGGTACCAGATCGATCCGGGCGCGATCCAAGCGCTGCTGCGCCTCGTCGATTCGCTCGGCAAAGCGCCCGAAGCGCTGTTCGATGTGTGGATGCTGCGCATCGAGCGCGCGCTCGATCTCGAAGCAGAGCACGGCGCGTACCTCGAGGGAATGATCGCGGGACTTCCGTCGGTGCAGCGCTACCTGCGCGGTGACGAGCGCATCGGTTGGGAGTTGCGTCTCGCGCACGATCTCGCGCAGGATCCGTCGCAGTACGAGCCCGCCGCGATGCTGTTCTCGCGCTGCGCACGCGCGGTGGAAGCGGGACGCGTATATCTCGCGTGGTCGCAAGCAGCGGCGGCAGCGGGCGTCGCCCCGGCCACGCAGCTCGACGTGCACTGGCTCACCGCGCTCGCGAATCCGACGGCGTCGGCGCCGTGGCTGCGCCTCGCGCACAACCTGCTCGTCGCGCGCCCGCTCGACGGCTTCACCGCTGCGTGTCGCGGCGTCGCGTTCGCCGCGTCCAAGGATCGCGGTCCCGCGCTCGTGGATCTCGCGCAGAAGTGGAAGGTCGCGAACGTGTCGACGCCGCTCGACGGAGAGCGCGCCTACGACGCGGGCGTCGCAGCCGCCTCCGACGGCAAGCTCGATCTCGCCGTGCAGCACCTGCGGTGGGCCAACGCGTGCGAGCCCGGCAACGCGAAGCGCGCGCAGTCGCTCGCGGTCGCGCTCGCGCGAACGGGCCGCCCCGCGGAGGCGATCCGCGTGCTCTCGCAACACGAGCGCACCGATGCACCTCGCTTGATCGGCAAGCTGCTCGCCGAGTCGGGCCGCGATGTCGAGGCCGTGATCGTGCTGCGCTATGCGTCGCGCCGCTTCAAGACCATGGAGGACTGGTCCGCTCTCACGATGGCCGCCGCGCGCGCGGACAACGACGGCGTGGTGATCGAAGCGGGCCGCAAGGCGATCGCGCTCGGCGCCAAGGACCACACGCTGCACGGCGCGCTCGCGACCGCGCTCTACCGCACCGGCGAGTTCGTCGAGTGCGAGGAGATCGCGCGCGGTCTCATCGAGGCCGGCGGTCGCGAGAACCGCATGACCGGACTGCACGCGATGGCGCGCGCACTCGCGGGACAGGGCCGCCACGTCGACGCGCATCCATACGCGAAGGCGTGCGCGGAGCTCCAGCCGAGCGGCGCGCTCGCCGCGGCTCACAACGCGACGCGCGATCA
>JAEYYV010000001.1 GCA_023428295.1 Pseudomonadota bacterium | reverse complement strand
CCTCACGACTGCCGCCTCACGCGGTAGTCCGCTGCCGCCTTACGAGCATCGCCTCACGACTGCCGCCTCACGCGGTAGTCCGCTGCCGCCTTACGAGCATCGCCTCACGACTGCCGCCTCACGCGGTAGTCCGCTGCCGCCTTACGAGATCGCCTCACGACTGCCGCCTCACGCAGGTCGGCAAGCTCCTGACGACGATCCCCGGCATGACCTCGGCGCGCATCATCGCGGCCGTCGTCGACCCCGCGTTAGTCCGCTGGCAAGAGCTCGAGATCGGTGACACGAGCCTCGCCGGTGCCGACATGTGCCAGCACGCGGGCCGTGACGTTCGACGGCGTGCGGTCGGTGATGTCGAGCTGGAGCTCCTCGCCGATTTCGAACAAGAGCGGACTGCGCACGGTGACCAGCTCGTCGGTAATGCTGACCACCTCGAACACGTCGTATGTTCGATCGCCGTCGCGAACGAGGACGCGTGGCATTGAGGCCACGTCGAGCGCGGGTCGACTCGACATTCGTTCCTGGTATCACGCCGTTCATTCGGTCCTCAAGCTGGGTTAGTGTCGCGGTTGCGGAATGCTCAAGCCGGTCGAGAAGCAACGCGTCGCCGAGGAGATCGCCGAGCAGCTGCGCGCGCTCATCCTCAACGGGCAGTATCCGCCCGGGTCGAAGCTGCCGCCGGAGCGCGAGCTGTCCAAGCGACTTCGCGTCAACCGCGCGTCCTTGCGCGAGGCGCTGAAGAAGCTCGAGCACCTGGGGCTCGTGCGCATTCGCCAGGGCGACGGCACGCGCGTACAGAACTTCATGGAGACGGGCGGCATCGAGCTCGTCCAGCACCTGTTGCCGCTCGCCGGCGGTAAGCCCGAGCTGATCCGTGACCTCCTCGAGTTTCGCCGCATCTTCGGTCGCGAGCTCGCGCGGCTGGCAGCAGCGCGCGGTGGTCGCGATCGCGACGCGCTCGGCAAGCTCAAGGCGCTCGCCGACAAGGCGGACATCACCACGAACGCCGCCGAGCTGTTCGATCTCGACTTCGACTTCTACGTGGCGCTCGCGCAGCTGTGCGGCAACCAGGTCATGCTGCTGCTGATCAACACGGTGCGCGACGGCGTCCGGAACTTCACGCCGCTGCTCGCGAACCTCGCGGGTCCCGGCGATACGGTGCGCACGCATCATCGCGAGCTGATCGCGGCGCTCGAAAAGGGCGACGTGACGGGCGCCGGCCGCGTCGCCGACGAGTACTTGAAGTGGGGCGCGGAGCTCGCGGGACGAATGGGCGGCAAGCCCGAGCTGCAGCCGCAGCCGCTGCCGGACTAGACGTGGCGAGCCTCGAGCGCAAAGAGGTCGACGAGATCGCGTTGCTCGCGCGACTGCATCTCGACGAGGGCGAGCGGCAGGCGATGCAGGAGGAGCTCGGCGCGATCCTCGAGCACTTCGCGGTGCTGGCCGGTGTGGATACCGACAGCGTCGCGCCGATGACGCACGCGGTGCCGATGGATCTGCCGCTCCGCGAGGACAACGTGCTGCCGTCGCTCCCCGTCGACGAAGCGCTGCGCGGCGCTCCGAAACGCGATGGCGACTTCATCGTCGTTCCCGCGATCCTCCCCGGAGACAACCAGTGACGCACGAGTGGACCGTCGCGGAGGTCGCTCGTCGGGTGAAGGCAGGCGAGGTCGAGGCAGTGCAGATCGTCGACGATCTGCTGGCGCGCATCGAGAAGCACGATGGCGAGCTCGGCGCGTATCTCGCGGTGTCCGCCGAGAAGGCGCGGTTCGACGCGATGACGATCGATGCGACGCGCAAGGCGGGCGGAGCGCTCGGTCCGCTCGCCGGCGTGCCGATCGCACTCAAGGACAACCTCGTCACGAAGGACACCGTGACGACGGCGGGCTCGAGGATTCTCGACGGCTGGGTGCCTCCGTACGACGCGACGATCGTCGAGAAGCTGCGCGCGGCAGGCGCGATCATCGTCGGCAAGACCAACCTCGACGAGTTCGGCATGGGCAGCTCGACCGAGCGCTCCGCGTTCAAGCCGACGAAGAACCCGTGGGACGTGTCGCGTGTTCCGGGCGGTAGCTCGGGTGGCAGCGCGGCGGCAGTCGCGGCGCGGCTCGCGCACGCGTCGCTCGGCACGGACACCGGCGGCTCGATCCGTCAGCCCGCTGCGTTCTGCGGCGTCGTCGGGCTCAAGCCGACCTATGGGCGCGTGTCGCGCTGGGGCGTGATCGCGTACGCGTCGTCGCTCGATCAAGTGGGGCCGATCGCGCGCACCGTCGAGGATGCCGCGCTCGTCCTCGAGGCGATCGCGGGCTACGACCACCGCGACTCCACGTCGCTCGCCAAGCCCGCGCCGTCGTTTGCCGAGGCGCTCGCGCAGGACGCGAAGGGCCTCAAGGTCGGCTTGCCGAAGGAGTACTTCGTCTCCGCGCTCGCTGCCGACGTACGCGCGGCGATCGAGAGCGCGATCGCGGCGCTACGCGACGCGGGCGCCGAGATCGTCGACGTCTCGCTGCCGCACACCCATCTCGCGCTCGCCGCGTATTACATCGTCGCGCCCGCCGAGGCGTCGTCGAACCTCTCGCGCTACGACGGCATCCGCTACGGCCTGCGCGCCGAGGCGAGCGATCTCGAGAGCCTGTACAAGAAGTCGCGCGGCGAGGGCTTTGGCGCCGAGGTCAAGCGACGCATCATGCTCGGCACGTACGCGCTGCGCAGCGGCTACTACGACGCGTATTACAAGAAGGCGCAGCAGGTGCGCGCGCTGATCAAGCGCGACTTCGACGAGGCGTTCGCGTCGGTGGACGTGATCCTCACGCCGACGGCGCCGACCGCTGCGTTCCCGTTCGGTGCGAAGGCGACGCCGATGGACATGTACCTCGGCGATATCTTCACGCTCGCGTGCAACCTCGCCGGCTTGCCGGGCATGAGCGTACCGTGTGGGCTGACGCCGCAGGGCCTGCCGGTCGGCGCCCAGCTCTTGGGCAAGCCGCTCGACGAGGCCACGCTGATCCGCACGGGCCGCGCGATCGAGAAGGCCAACCTCGTCGGCGACGCGCGACCGAAGGGCTTCGCGTGACGCGTCCACTGAACGAGCTGCTCGAGGAGTTCGAGCCGGTCATCGGTCTCGAGGTGCACGTGCAGCTCGCGACGCAGACCAAGATCTTCTCGGCGTCCGCGACGGCGTTCGGGGCGCCGCCGAACTCGCTCACCGATCCGCTGGTCATGGGCCTGCCGGGAACGCTGCCCGTGTTCAACCGCCGCGTCGTCGAGCTGGCGCTGATCCTCGGCGTGGCGACGGGCTCGCAGATCCGCGCGAAGTCGCGGTTCGCGCGCAAGCACTACTTCTATCCGGATCTGCCGAAGGGCTATCAGATCTCGCAGTACGACGAGCCGCTCTGCGAGAACGGTCACCTCGATCTCATCCTCGGTGGCGCCGTGAAGCGCGTGAGCCTCCAGCGCATTCACCTCGAGGAAGATGCAGGCAAGAACTCGCACGTCGGAGCGGTCTCGCACGTGGATCTCAACCGCGCGGGCGTGCCGCTCGTCGAGGTGGTGACCGCGCCGGAGATCACGTCGTCGGAGGAAGCGGCGGAGTTCATGCGCTCGCTGCAGCGGCTCGTGCGCTGGCTCGACATCTCCGAAGCGGACATGGAGAAAGGCCACCTGCGCTGCGATGCGAACGTGTCGGTTCGTCGTCGCGGCGAAGATCGCCTCGGCACGCGCACCGAGCTGAAGAACATCAACTCGTTCCGCTTCGTGCAGAACGCCATCGATCACGAGGTGGCGCGTCAGCTGCGCATCCTCGAGAGCGGTGGCCGCATCGAGCGCGAGACCCGGCTGTGGGACGCCGACGCGGGCCAGTCGGCGACCATGCGATCCAAAGAGGAGGCGAACGACTATCGCTACTTCCCGGATCCGGATCTGCCGCCGCTCGTCGTCGACGGTGGGCTCATGAACGGCGTGCTGCGCTCGATTCCCGAGCTGCCGGTCGCGCGCTTCCGGCGCTACGTCGAGACGAGCGAGCTCTCGCCCGATGACGCGCGCACGCTCGTCAGCGAACGCGCGCTCGCTGACTACTTCGACCTCGCCGAGAAGATGACCGGCGGTAAGAAGGGCAAAGCCTGCGCGAACTGGATCATCAACGAGCTGCTCGCGCGGCTGAACGCGACGAACACGCCGGTCGCCGACTCGCCGATGTCCGCCGCGAACCTCGCGTCGCTCGTGCTGCTGATCGAGGCCGGCACCATCAGCGGCAAGATCGGCAAGGAGATCTTCGACGAGTCCTACAAGACGGGCGAGGAGCCGCGCGCGATCGTCGAGCGCCGCGGCGTGCAGCAGATCAGCGACGAGGCGACGCTGTGGCCGATCATCGATCGCATCGTCACCGCCAACGCCAAACAGGCCGCGGAGTTCCTCGCCGGCAAGGACGGCCTGTTCGGCTTTTTTGTCGGCCAGGTCATGAAAGAGACCAAAGGTCAGGCGAATCCGGTCCTCACGACCGAGCTTCTCCACAAACGGCTCGGCCGCTAACTGCCTGATCATCTTCGACGATCCGCTCGGTCGAAAACGACCCCACAACGCAGGCTTGACGTCGGGCCCGCGATCAGTAAAGTCCGCGATTCCGAAAGCGTTTTCAGCGGAGCCAAGTCAATGTACGCCGTGATTCAGACGGGTGGAAAGCAGTACCGGGTCGAGCCCGGAGCGACCGTTGTGGTCGAGAAGCTCGATGGTGAGAAGGGTGCTTCGGTCGTGTTCGACCAAGTCCTCCTCGTGTCCTCGGGCGACGGTGCAAACGTCACCGTGGGCAAGCCGACTGTCGCTGGTGCCAAGGTCACCGGCGAGATCGTGGAACAAGGACGCGGCGAGAAGCTCGTCGTCTTCAAGTTCCGTCGTCGCAAGAACTACGTCCGTCGCAACGGACATCGTCAGGACTACACCGCGGTGAAGATCGCGGCCATCAACTCGTAGTCAGGCAGAAAGTCGCAGAAGCGTCATGGCACACAAAAAAGGACAAGGCTCCACTCGTAACGGCCGCGACTCGCTGCCGAAGATGCGCGGCGTGAAGCGCTTTGGTGGCGAGCAAGTCACCGCTGGCTCGATCCTGGTTCGCCAGACGGGCACGCGCTTCCACGCTGGCCAGAACGTCGGCATGGGCCGCGATTTCACCCTGTTCGCGCTGATCCCGGGCGAGGTGAAGTTCGAGCGACAGGGCAAGACGCGCACGCGCGTTGCCGTGTACGCGGTCGACGCCAAGCCTGCCGCGTAAGTGTCTCTCGAGTGCCGAGCTGGCTGCGGTGCGTGTTGCATCGCACCGTCGATCTCGGCACCCATGCCCGGCTTTCCCGCAGGAAAGCTCGCCGGCGTTCGTTGTCCGCATCTCACGGATGACACACGCTGCGCGTTGTTCGGCTCGCCCGAACGTCCACCCGTGTGTCGCGATCTGAAGCCGCAGGTCGAGATGTGCGGCTCGTCGGCCGCCGAAGCGATGGCCACGCTCGAGCGCTGGGAGCGCGAGACCACTCCATTCTCGCGTATCGTGCCGGCGTGATCGCGCGTATCGTCTTTCGGTGACACCGTCTGAAGCGATCCTCGCGGGCGTGAACAAGCAAATCGGCTTCGTGGCGATGTTGCGTGAGTTCCTCGCCCATACCGATTGGCACATGACCGCGACGGGATCGCTGATGTCGAGTGAGGCAGCCCGCGCGCTCGTCGAGCAGGAAGACGCGAGCGTCGCCATCTCCAAGGTCGAGAACCTCGAGGAGATGATGATCAACCTCGATCCGTCGATCGCGATCGTGCGCGTCGATCCGAGCTCGCCCATCTCGCTGTCGATCGAGACGGATCGCCTCGAAGCGTTTCGTCGGCTCGCCCGCGGCGCTCGCGTCGAGCGCGCGCTGGCCGAGGGTACGTACACGGTGCTCAAAGCGTTCGACGCGTACTTCGTCCCGTACTTCGGCGAGCTCGGCAACGAGTACCAGGTGATCGCGCTACCCACGCCACACGGCAAGATGGTTGCGGCGTTCACCGCCGAAGATCGCGTCGATGCGTTTCTCGCGACGGGCAACGACACCGATCGCGCGAACGTGAAGTTCGTGCGTCTCTCCGGCGAGCAGCTGTTCGGCAGCGCGGGCTCGCTGGGCCAGGGCGTGATCGTGAACTTCGGCAGCGAGAACCCCGTCGGCTTCATGCTCGACGCGTGCAAGGACGTCATGGCGTCCGATGCACCGGCCGAGCAATCGTCCGCCGAGTGATCGAGCCCATCGCGCCGAGCACATCGTGCGTCGAGCCTCGCGCGTCGAGCCCATCGCGCGCCGAGCACATCGTGCGTCGAGCCTCGCGCGGCGAGCCCATCGCGCGGCGAGCCCATCGCGCGCCGTGCCTCGCGCGTCGAGCCTCGCGCGCACATCGCGCGTCGAGCGCAGCGCTCGCGCGTCGAGCCTCGCGCGTCGATCACATCTCGATGCGACGTGCATCGAGCTCGTCGAGCCACGCCACATCGTGCGATGCGAGGATCGTCGCGCCACCGCCAGCGGCGTGCGCTGCGAGCAGATCCGCGAGCGCGGCCAGCCGCTTCACGTCGAGGCCGTTGTCGGGCTCGTCGAGCACGAGCAGCGCCGGTGGTCCGAGGAGCGCGGCGCCGAGACACGCGCGCCGGCGTTGCCCGAGCGACATCTTGTCGAGCGTGAGGCTCGCGACTTCGTCGAGGTCGAGCGCGGCGAAGACCTTCGCATCGCCGTCGGCGCTGCTACGCGCTCGTCGCTCGTCGAGGTTGTCGCGCTCGCGAGTTGGCAGACTCACACCGCGGCTCGACGCGCAGAGCGCCCACAGCTCCTCTGCGCGTAGAAAGCCGGGCGGGTCGGCGCCCTCGGGCACGTAGCCCATCGCTCGCCGCGCCTTCGCGCGCTGCTTCGACGAGCCCCACACGCTCGCGCCCGCCACGCTCGCGCCCGCCACGCTCGCGCCCGCCACACTGTCGGGGCGCGCCTCGACGCGCACCTCGATGCGGCCATCGTGTGGCGGCAACACGCCGGCGATGCACGAGAGCAGCGTGGACTTGCCACAGCCATTCGCGCCGACGAGACCGACGATCTCGCCTGCCTCGACGGTGAGCGAACGCGCGTCGATGACGACGCGAACGCCGCGCTTGATCGTCACGCGATCGACAACGAGGACACTCACTGGAGGTCTCGCATCATCGCGCGTGCTCGACTCGTGCGAGCGGACATGATCGGAATCATCGCGCGTCTCCGATGCGCACGGCGAGGCTACCGATCGCCATGCGCAGCGCCGCGCTCGTCGGGTGGGACGCGTCGTTCGCGCCGCCGAGGATGGCACCGGCGGGGGGCTCCGCGAGGGCCATGCGCGTGATGTCGCGCGGATGCATCGCAGTGGGCCCGAAAATGATCGCGCCACGATCATGCAGCCGGCCCAGACCGCCCCCCTCGTCGATAGGCAGGTCCGATCACAGCGCGTGTCCAGACGCCGAGCCAGGTCGTCATGCTATCTCTCGCTCCGCGTAGCCATGCAGTTCATCGACGAAGCGACGATCACCGTCAAGGCGGGCGATGGGGGCAACGGATCGGCAGCGATGCGCCGCGAGGACGGGGTCCCGCACGGCGGACCGTCCGGTGGTGACGGCGGCAACGGCGGCAGCATCGTGATCGTCGTCGAGCCAGGCATGTCGTCGCTGCTCGACTTCAAGTACAAGCGCTCGTACAAGGCCGACCGCGGCGAGGATGGACGCAACAAGGATCAGTACGGCGCGAAGGGCGAGGACCTCGTGATCAAGGTGCCGATGGGCACCGTCGTGTACGACGCCGAGACCAACGAGCAGATCGTCGATCTCTCGACGAAGGACGCGTCGTTCGTCGTCGCGAAGGGCGGCATGGGCGGCCGCGGAAACATCCACTTCAAGACGCCGTGGAACCAAGCGCCGACGAAGGCCGAACCGGGGACGCCGGGCGAAGCGCGCGTCGTCCGTCTCGAGCTGAAGCTGCTCGCGGATGTCGGGCTGCTCGGGTTCCCCAACGTGGGCAAGTCCACGTTCATCAGCGCTGTGTCCCGCGCGCGGCCAAAGGTCGCGGACTATCCGTTCACAACGCTTGTCCCGAACCTCGGAGTCGTCCAGCTGTCGGACGAACGCAACTTCGTCATCGCGGACATCCCGGGGCTTATCGAAGGCGCTTCGGATGGCGCCGGTCTCGGCCACCAGTTCTTGCGTCACGTGGAGCGGTGCCGGGTGCTCCTGCACATCCTCGACGACACGTTCACGACCGGTCCGGAGCGTGACCCGCTCACCGACTTCGACGTGATCAATCGAGAGCTTGCCCAGTATGCACCTGACCTCGCGAATACGCCTCAGGTTGTCGCGCTGAACAAGGCCGACGCGCTCGAGCCCGACCAGATCGAAGCGGTTCGAACACGCCTCGCCGAGCGGGGGATCGAGCTCTTTGTCATGTCGGCCGCGACCAACCAAGGAACCCGCGAAGTACTCGAGCGACTCTGGTCACACCTGGTGAACAAAAGACCGGCGTGAGGCACCGAAATGCTCCGAACCCCTAGCTTGAAGGGCTCTGGGGCCAGTGTTACAACCGCTCCTATCCAAAAGGAAAATGCGCCGAACAGTCCGTGGTAAGCGGGTCGGCGCAGGTAGGGATCCCGGCTGGGCCGGGCATGGAGATTCGGCATGCGAACGTCTTCGTCACTGCTCGTCGTTTCGTCGCTCGTAGTCGCAGCGACTGCCCTGGCTCAACCAGGTGCTACACCAGCACCCGGTTCGGGTAGCGGCTCTGCAGCTTCGGCTACCGGATCGGGTTCGGCAGGTTCCGCCGACGCGATCGATCCGGCCAGCGTGAAGCCCGAGGATATGCCAACGGCGGTGCGCATGCGCCGGCTCGAGCAGAAGACGCAAGCGCTCAAAGAGCGTGCGTGGCAGCTCAAGGCTCGCGTGCAGCTGCTGAAGGAGCAGCTCATCGGCGGCGGCGTCGGTGCACAAGCGCTCGTCGCCCACGCCAACGAGATGGGTAGCTCGTTCCGCTTGATCAAGCTCGTCTACACGCTCGACGGCACGCAGGTGTTCGTCCGCACCGACGAGACCGCCGAAGACTTGTACAAGACCCAAGCGTTCGACGTCTTCGCCGGACCGATCGCGCCGGGCAACCACACGCTCGCTGTCACCGCCACGTACCGCGGTCACGGCTACGGCGTGTTCGAGTACCTCACCAAGTACACGTTCACCGCGCGGGGCAGCTCCACGTTCATCGCGGGTGAAGGCAAGCTGTCCAAGGTCGACTGCCGCGGCTTCGAGAAAGGCGGCGCCACCACGCCGCTCGAGAACCGTCCTGCCGTCGAGTGCAAGGTCACGCAGGCGAGCCCCGACAAGCCGAGCGAAGCGCCGGCACCCACGCCCACCGCTGCTGCACCGGCCGCGGGGAAGTAACCGCATGCTCCGCCTACGCACGTATCTGGCGATCGCTACGCTGTGCTGCGCAGGCACGGCGTCGGCCGACGTCGACGGCAAGCTGAACCTGTACGAACAGGAAGCGCGGCAGATCGCGCAGACGCTGCCAGCGCTCAACAACGACAACCAAGACACGAACCGTCGGCTGTCCGATGCGCAGGTCACGTTCGCGCTCGGTGATTACGACACCGCGGCGCTCATGCTGTTCGAGATGGCCGGTCGTCCAGGCCCCGAGCAAGAAGCGGCGCTGTATTACCTCGCCGAGTCGCTGTTTCACAAAGGCGACAAAGGCGCGGCGCGCTCGTACTTCACGCAGGTCGCGAACAAGGGTAACACCGGCGCGCGCTACTACGGGCTCTCGCTCGTGCGGCTCGTCGAGATCGCCACGATCCAGCAGGATCCGACGGACGTCGACGCCCATCTCTCCGCACTCGATCGCATCACGCCGCGCTTGCCGCAGGCGCCGTACGTTCGCGGAAAATGGCTGTTCTCGCAGAGCAAGTACGACGACGCGATCGCACAGCTGAACGAGGTCCCCAAAGACTCCGCGTTCGCCGCGCAAGCCGAGTACTACATCGCCACGTCGCTCGTCGCGAAGCAGGACACGGCGCGCGCGATCGAGGCATACAACACGCTCGCCAATCGCAAGCCGAAGACGCCCAACGATCGGCGCGTCCTCGAGCTCTCGCAGCTCGCGCTCGGCCGCCTGTACTACGAGCGCGATCAACCGTCCAAGGCAATCGATAGCTACCTGCTGATCGATCGCAACTCGGATCTGTTCGCCGACGCGCTGTACGAAGTCGCGTGGGTCTACGTGAAGGGCAAGCAGTTCGACAAAGCGCTGCGTGCGCTCGAGCTGCTCGCGCTGTCCAATCCCAACTCGAACCGCACGGCCACCGTGCGGATCCTCGAGGGCAACCTGCGCATCCGCAAAGCGCAGATGAATCGCCAGGCGCAGATCACCAACACCATCGACGCGAACGTCACGGATCCGCAGATCGAGTACGACAAGGCGGCCGCGGTGTTCGCGGAGACGCACGACGCGTACTACCCGTCGTACGTCGCGTTGGCAGCGATGCTCGATAGCGGTGGCGACGCCGCCGATTACCTCGCGCAGCTCGCCGAGCGACAGACCGACACGTTCCAAGCCGTGGCGCCCATCCCCGACGCTGCCGCGCAGTACCTCCGCGAGGAGCCGGAGACGCAGCGCGCGATCGCCAACCAGGTCGATCTCGGGACGATCCAAGCGCACCTCACCGAGAGCGAGAACACCATCGCGCGTCTCGAGGCGGTGCTCGCTGCCAACGACAAGAGCGTCGTGTATCCCGCGATCAACTCGCGTCGCGAGCGCATCAGCGAGATCCAGCGCGAGCTCATCGCGATCCGCAACGACCTCGCCGATCAGCAAGCCAGCTTGATCCAGCCGAGCGGCAACCTCGCGGGACTGCAAGCCACGCGCAAGTCGCTCGCGCAAGCGTGGGCCGCCGCACCTGACGGCGAGCTCGCGCACAAGGACAAGGTTAACGCGGAGCGCGCTGGATACGACGCGCTCTCCGAGACCACCGGGGAGATCCGCGCGGCCATCGACGGCACGCAGGCGATGGCCGTCGCCGCACGCAAGTACGTCACCGACAAGCCGGTCGACGGTACGGCGCTCGTCACCGACGAGGTTCGCGCCTCGACGAAGACGGAGCTCGTCGCTACGGCGGGTGAGCTCGCAGCGATCGAAGCGGAGCTGAAGGAGCTAAAGGCCGAGATCACGCTCGGTCGTGATCTGTCCGGGCACGGCGACGACGCACTGTGGGCCGCGCGCAAGCAGCGCAGCGAGCTCAAGGCCGCGCAGGATGCCGAGCACCGCGCGCTCTCGGGCTTCGTGAGCGCGAGCCGCGATCAGAGCCGCTCCAAGCGCCTCCTCGCGCTCGGCGATCGCGCGCTGCGCATCACCGATGATCTCCAGGCAACGGAGGTCAAGATCGAGAGCATCGTCGACGCGGCGCTCGTGCAGGCCAAGACGCTGCTCGCGCAAGAGCGGCAGAACGTCGACGCGTACAAGCAAGAGCTCGCGGAGTACGAGCTCGAGTCGCGCGCGATCGGTGGAACGATCCTCGCGTCGAGCTTCAAGAACGTGAAGGCCAGGTTCTACGACGTGATCGTGCGGACCGATGTCGGCGCGATCGACGTGGTGTGGTCGCAGAAGGAGGACGCGGACGACGAGTTCAAGCGTCTGAACCTCTCGCGCTCGCGCGAGCTGAAGCTCATCACGGACGAGTTCAAGGACATCCTCGAGCAAACCACCACGTCGCCATCGGGGACGTCGACACCGACGACGATGCAGCGGCAGAACGACGTTCCTGTTCCGCGAACCGGTAGCCCCGATCAAGGTGGGACCACCGAGCGCGTGAAGCCTGGCGACTCCGAGCCCAAGACGACGCCTGCTCCGACAGTGAGACCGGACAACGAGAACAAGCCGGCGGGCGGAGGGAACAAGTAATGCGCGCGCAACGTCTAGGAGCTCTCGCTACCATCGCTTCGCTGCTTCTCGGCAGCGTCGCGGCTGCGCAGCCGAGCAACACGGAACCGTTCCCGTCGGGACCGCCCAACGGTCCGGGCCTCGGACCGCAGGTAACCGCACCGATCCAGCTCACGGCCGAAGAGAAGCGCGAGCTCGCAGAGGTCGAGGCGGACCTCGAGCGCTTCATGCAGGCCGCGGTGGCGCATGACACGCGCATGCGTACGATCGCGCGTCGCGAGTACGATCAGCGCATCGCGGACCTCGCAAAGCGCTACGCGGATCGCATCGCCAAGACCGAGGCGATGAAGGGTCGAAAGCACGGCGAGACCGTCGCGCTCCTCGAGAAGTTCCTGGTCAACCACCCCGACCACGAGCAGTTCACGCCCGACGCGATGTTTCGCCTCGCGGATCTCTACATCGATGTCGCCGATCAGAAGGTGGAAGACCTGCTGACGGAGCTCGAGCAAACGGGACAGCCGGCGCCCGAAGGCGGCGTCGTCGCCGATTACACCGAGTCGACCAAGCTCTGGCTCGGCATCCTCGAGAAGTTTCCGAAGTACCGCCAGACTCCATCGACGCTGTACCTCGCGGCGTACTACAGCGCCAAGACCGACGAGCGACGCTCGCTGCAGCTGTTCCTCGCACTCACCTGCGCGAACCAGTTCAAGTGGAACGATCCGCCGCCCAAGCTCCCGACGCGCGCAGAAGCGCTCAAGCGCATCGAGTCCAAGACGCTGAGCGATCCGTACGCGACGTGTACGCCGTATCCCGATGCGGAGCTCGAGCTGGTGCGCCACGCGTGGGTGCGCGGCGTCGCCGACTATCACTTCACAGTTCCCGGCGAGATCGATGAAGCGATCGCTGCGTACCTGAAGGTCGCCAATGGCGGCAACGATTCGAAGCTGTACGCCGAGTCGCTCTACAAGCTCGCGTGGAGCTACTACAAGCGCGACAAGCTGTTCGATTCGATCCAGCGGTTCGACGAATCGATCCGGCTCTACGATCAGATCGTCGCGGCCGGCGGAACGCCTGCTCTCGAGCTGCGCGACGAGTCACTCCAGTACATCTCCGTCGCATTCACGGATCCGTGGGAAGGCGAAGCGAACGCCGATCCGGTGCGTTCGTTCGAGCGCGCGAAGAACTTCTACAAAGGTCGCGAGAACGAGCCGCACGTCCGTGACGTGTGGGTCGCGCTCGGTAAGGCGTTCACCGATCTGCAAGCCTGGGATCAGGCGGTCGACGCGTATCGCATCGCCATCGGCCCACCGTGGGAGCTGAACCCGAAGAACCCGCTCGTTCACCAAGAGATCGTCAACGTGTTCGAGCTCAAGGGCGACAAGTTCGCGGCTGACGCTGCGGCTGGTGAACTCGCGACTCGCTACGCGCCAGGAACTCCGTGGTACGCGGCCAACGAAAAAGACCGCGAGGCGATGGAGAACCAGCGCCGGATCGCGGAGCGCGCGCTCTACGCGGCGACGCGCAACACGCACTCCGCAGCGACGGAGATGCGCAAGGCGTACGAAGCGTCGTCGAAGAAGGATCCGCAGGAGAAGGCGGACTACCTCGCGATGTACGCGCGAGCCGTCGAGCTCTACCGCACCTTCATCGGCACGTATCCCGAGAGCGACTACGTCTACGAGTTCACGTTCCTTCAGGGCGAAGCCCTCTACTGGAGCGAGCGATACAGCGAGGCGATCGTCGCGTACTCGTGGGTTCGCGATCACCGCGACATGGGCACCGCGTATTACATCGATGCGGCGCGCTCGATCCTCCAGTCGTACGAAGCGGAGGTCGCGAAGCAGGTCGCGGCCGGTACGATCGCGGCGCTCAAGGTTCCGACCATCGCCGAGCTGAAGGCCACGCAGGTCAACGGCTCGTGGAGGCGGCAGCCGATTCCGGACATCTATCTGAAGCTGCGCGCGGAGTACGAGACGTACCAGAACGTCGTCCAGGATCCGAAGGCGGCGCCGGGCCAGGGCATCAACGCGGCGCTGATCAGCCTCGCGTACTTCCACGTCGACGATGCGATCGCTCGCTTCACGACGGTGATGGAGAAGTTCTGTGGTCACTCCGAGGCGGCGAAGGCCAAGGACGGCATCCTCGCGATCTACGAGGCGCAGTCGAACTTCGACGCGATCGAGGAGACGAACAAGAAGTTCATCGCGCAGAAGTGCGGTGACGCGACCGCGATCCAGCTCGCGCAAGCGCAGAACCGCTCGCTGAACTTCTCGCGCGCGGCCGATCTGTTCGCGAAGCAGCAGTACGCGGCTGCCGCCGAGGCGTTCTATCGCTTCTACAAGACGGCGCCGAACAACGATCCGGATCTGCCGGTCGCGCTGTACGACGCCGCGGTCAGCTACAAGCTCGCCGACAAGCCGAAGACGGCGATCGCGCTGTTCAAGGAGTTCACCGCGAAGACGGAGAAGCTGTTCCGCGAGTCGAGCTACTACATCGACGCGATGCGCCTCACGGCGGTCAGCTACCAGCAGGCGTTCGACTACACCAACGCGGTGAAGACGTACCTCGAGGTCTACGAGACGTCGAAGACGGCGGCGAAGAAGGGCATCAAGGCGCCGGATCCGCTACCGGGCGAGAAGCCGCAGACGCTGCAGCAGATCGGTCTCGACGCGCTCTACAACGCCGCGCTCGCGAGCGAGCTGAACCGCGACTTCAAGAAAGCGATCGAGCTCTACAACCAGTACCAAGGCGTGGAGACCGATCGCCGCAAGAAGGATCGCGCACTGTGGTCCGTCGTCGGCATCTATCGTCAGTCGGCCGACGTAACCTCGATGGAGGAGACGGCGGCGAAGTGGCGCCGCACGTACGGCAACGACGCCGGCAACGAAGACGATTACGTCCAGTCGTTCTACGACGTTGCCGCGCTCCGCAAGAAGAAGAACCAGACATCGCAAGCGAACACGCAGGGTCAAGAGACGATCAAAGCGTGGAAGGCGAAGGGGTCGCCCAAGGCCGGTCGCGCCGCACGGATGGCGGGCGAGTGGGATCTCAAGTTCGCCGAGGATCACTTCCGCGGCACGTGGGAGCCCTACACGATCAAGACCGCAGCAAAGACGGTCGCGGAAGCGACGAAGCAGAACGAGGCCATCGAGAAGGCCAAGCGCACGGTCGAGGACAAGTATCTCGCACTCGATGCGTACGGAATCGTCGAGTACTCGATGGCCGCGAAGGTCCGCTACGGCGACATCCAGCTCTCGTTCGGTCAGAAGATCCTCGAGGCTCCGATCCCCACGCCCGTCGCGAAGGTGGCGTCGGCCGTCGAGGCGTTCGAGGCCCAGCGCGACCAGAATCTGCAGAAGTACACCAACGAGGCCAAGGGCCAGTGGATGGAGGTCGTGGACCTCGCCAAGCGCGGTGGTATCTCCAATGAGTGGAGCCGTCAGGCACAGGTCAACCTCGGTCGCGAATTCCCCAAGGAGTTCACCGTACTGAGCCAAGAGATCGTTCAGGGGACGACAGCGCCATGATGAACCCGATCGAATCCACGCGCGTTGGTAGGCGTATGACCCGCCTCTTCGGGGCCCTCCTTCTCTCGTTTGCGGTCGCCTGTGGCGGCGGCAGCAAGAAGGAGCCAACCACGCCCGGCACGGGCTCGGGCTCCGACAACCAGTCGATGAACGACAACGGGGATCCGATCGATCCCGGTGGCTCGTCGGGTGGAACGGGTGGCAACACCGGCGGCAACACAGGCGGCGGCAACACGGGCGGCACAGGTGGTGACCCGGGCGGCACGGGCGGTTCGGATCCTGCGGAGCCAGGGCCAGAACCCGAGATCGTCGTCACGATGCCGAACTACGATCCGGATCCCGCGCAAGCGAAGACCCAGGTCGACGCGCATCTGGCGATCGCGCGCCAAGCGCTGTCGGGCACCACGCCCGATGCCGAGACCGCACTCAAAGAAGCGCGCCTCGCGCTGGCGGTCGATGCAGCGAGCGTGGACGCAGCGGCGATGGTCGCGCTCGCGTACTTCCACAAGAAGCTCTACGACACCGCCGAGCTCGTTCTCGATGACACCTACAAGCGCACGGCGGCGCAGAACAACGCGAACATCAACTACGTCTACGGTCTCGTCTACGACGCCACCAACCGCGCCGATCGCGCGAAGCTCGCCTATCAGAAGGCGATCTCGATCAATCCCAATCACACGAGCGCGCTTATCAACCTCGGCGTTCATCAGCTCAAGAACGGCCAGTACAACGAAGCGCAGAAGACGTTCGAGCGACTCACGCGCGAGTTCCGTCTGACCGACGCCATCACGCTGACGTCGCTCGCATCCGCATATCGCGGACGCTCGGCGGACTATCCGGCGGGCTCGAGCGATCGCGACAACCTGATTCGCTCGGCGGAGAGCCAGTACAAGAAGGCGCTCCAGGCCAACGCGTCGTACGGGCCGGCCTACTACAACCTCGGCCTCCTCTACCTCGACAACGATCCATACCCGGGCGTCGCGGATCCGCTCGCGCGGATCAGCGCGGCCAAGTCATACTTCGATCAATACAAGAACATGCCGGGCGTCGACATGAAGCTCTACGACGAGCGGATGAAGGACGTCGACAAGGCACGCAAGAAGGCCGAGAAGGCAGCCAAGAAGAAGGCGTGAGGACCCTATGAAAGCAATCGCCAGCGTCATGTTCGCGTTCACGGCAGTTCTTGCCGTCGGTGCGCCGCAACTCGCGCGTGCGGAAGGCTGCCCCGACGAGGGTGAGGACGCCGAGAAGAAGCAGGGCAAGTTCCATATCGAGTACATCAACGGCAAGCCCGTGACGGTGATCGATACGGTCGTGTCGGTGTGCGGAAAGGTTCCGCGCCCGTCGGTGGTCTACGTGCTCACGCCGAAGAACATCGACTACGAGTGGGAAAACCTGAAGCAGGACTTCATGCCTCTCATCCTCGCGTCGGTGAAGAAAGCTCCCTTCTGATGGCGGCGCAACAGCGACAAGGCGGCGGCACGAGCGCGAACAACGGTCCGCGCCAGCGCATCCTCCGCATCGGCGTGTTGCTCGGCGGCAAGATCGTCGAGGAGCGCCTGA
The DNA here is from genome assembly GCA_023428295.1 of Pseudomonadota bacterium. Taxonomy (GTDB): domain Bacteria; phylum Myxococcota_A; class Polyangia; order Haliangiales; family Haliangiaceae; genus JABFXX01. The sequence goes on along the minus strand of JAEYYV010000001.1, from coordinate 6,912 downwards.
TCCGCGATCGCGTGCCGGTCACGATCGGCCAGTCGATGAAGAACACCTTCTCGATTCCGGTCGAGGGGTTGCCTCTCGAGTTCACGCTGTTCGCGATCGACGAGAACAAGTACTCGCTGCGCTTCCTGTCCAAGATGGACGGTCGCGTCTCCGACGCCGGCGGTCAGGTCAACACGCTCGACGCGCTGAAGTCCAAGGGCGCGCAGAACGCGGGCGACTACTGGCAGGTGCCGCTCACCGACGGTGCGCGCGGCAAGCTGTCCATCGGCGACCTCACGATCCTGTTCCAGTTCGTCACCGAGCCGCCGCGTCAACCCAAGCCGATGCTGCCCGCGTCGGTGCGCGGCACGTTCGCGGATCGCTTCGATCCTCGTCTCTCCGTCATCCTCGGTACGTCGATCGTTCTCCACTTCGCGATCGTGATCTGGGCGTTGATGACGGACATCGAGGTCAACCGCACGATGGCCGAGCGTGCGTACAACCTGACGTTCAAGCAGGACACGTATCAGGTCGATGTCCTGCCGCCGCCCGAGCCCACACCCACCACCGACAGCGCGGGCAGCGCGGCAGGTAGCGCCGCAGCATCCGAGGACAAGAAGCCCGAGGAGAAGCCGGCCAACAAGCCGAGCGGTGGCGATTCGAAGCCAGCTCCGACCACTGGCGGTCGTACCGACGCCGAGAAGGTCGCGATGGCCGAGGCGGAGGCGAGGAAGTTCGCTGACCTCCTCACCGGCGAAGGCGCGAACGGCAAGAGCGAAGGCGACATGAGCAATCGTCGTCCGGGCGCAGAGCTCGGCGCGCAGATCAACGACGTCAAGGAAGGCGGCAAGCAGGTCGCGATCGGCGGCGGTGCAGGCCGTGAGACGCGCGGTTCGGGTGAGCCAGCGCTCGGTACTGGCGGTGGTCCCAAGATCGACGGCCCCGGTGGCACCACGTCAGCCGGCGGCGGCAAGACCGACGAGAAGGCGCCCACGGGTCGCATCACCGTGAGCACCAAGACTACGGACACGGACTCGACGCTCACGCCCGACGCGGTCCTCAAGAAGATCCAGTCGGCGTACATGTCCGCGCTGCAGCGTTGCTACAAGACGTACCTCGCAAAGGACGCCACGGCGCGCGGTAAGGTCACGCTGTCGTTCACGGTCAACGAGTCGGGTCGCACCACGGACTCGGACGCGAAGGGCTTCTCTGGCGAGGTCGACGCGTGCATCGAGGGCCTCATGCCGTCGTGGACGTTCCCGATCCCCAAGGACAAGGACGGCGACAAGACCGAAGCGAACTTCGCGATCACGCTCCAGCTCGTCCCGGACTGATCGTGAGCTGGATCGACGTCTCGGTTCCGATTCGAGATGGGATGGTGCACTGGCCGAGCAATCCGCCGGTTCGCCTCGAGCGCGTGGCGGATCTCGCCAGCGGCGCGAGCTCCAACGTCTCGCAGCTCTCCCTCGGCGTGCACACGGGCACGCACGTGGATGCACCCGTTCACTTCTTTCCCGACGGTGCTGGCGTCGATGGAATCCCGATCGATGCGCTCGTAGGGCCGGCCCGAGTCATCGAGATCACACATGCGGTGCACGTCAGCGTCGAGGAGCTCGAGGCAGCGAACGTGCAGAGCGGCGAGCGCGTTCTGTTCAAGACGCGGAACTCGCCAGGGGCCTGGGCGAGCACCTCGTTCGTCGAGGACGCTGTGCACATCTCGATCGAGGCAGCGGCGTGGCTCGCGGAGCGCCGCGTGCAGACGATCGGCATCGACTACCTCTCTGTCGGCGGACGGGCGGCAAAGAACGGACGCGCGGTTCATCACGCCCTGATGTCCGCGGGGATCTGGATCATCGAGGGGCTGGACCTGACCAACGCGCCTGCCGGCCCGTGTGACCTGGTGTGCCTGCCGCTCCGGCTCGTCGGCTGCGATGGTGCGCCTGCCCGGGCGATCCTGCGCCCACGCGCGTCGTAGATCGCGGTCGTAGATCGCGGTCGTAGATCGCGGGCTATCGCTGGGCGTTGAACAGCAGATGACCCGCGCGTTGCGTCCAGGGCTACCCGCGTCGATTCGTGGCTCGCTCGCCGATCGCGTGGATCGTCGTCTCGCTGTCATCATCGGAACATCGCTGCTCCTGCACGCGGGCATCGCGGTCTACGCGTGGATGACCGATGTCGAGACGCGGTCGATGCTGGAGACGCCGGTCGCGTCGATCTACCACCACGACACGATGGAGATCGTGATCCCCGACGAGCCCGCGCCCGTCGTCGCGCTCGAGCCCCTGTCCGAGATCACGCAAGCGCCGGGTGCTACGGCGCCGGAGTCGCCGGTGCAAACGCAGCCGCCGATCGTCGCGCCGATCGTCACGCCCACGCCCACGCGCACCACGCCATCAACGGGTCCCGCGCCGGCGATGTCCGTGGAGGACGCGCAGCGCTTCGCGTCGATCCTTACCGGCTCGGAGACAGGACGCACCGGGATGGGCCCGATGCGCGATCGCAACCCCGGCGCGGAGCTCGGCCAGCAGATCGACGATGTCGGCAATCGACCCGTCGAGGTCGGCACCACGACCGATCGCTTTCGCGATCAACACGACGGCCGCATCGGCACGGATCGCGGCCCGAACATCGAGACGCCGACACAGGTCGCGACGAACACCCCCAAGAACGAGAACGAGCCCGAGGGCCGCATCACGGTGAAGCCGCAGCCGGTTTCGGGCGAAGAGACCACGCTCACCGCGCAGATGGTGCTCGACCGGATCAACGTCGTGTACATGCCGGGGCTGCAACGCTGCTACAAGAAGGGTCTCGTCGAGGACGCGTCGCTCGCGGGCAAGATCGCGATGTCGTTCACCGTGACCGAGCGCGGCACGCTCCACGATCGATCCGCGACCGGCGTCAGCGTCAAGGTCGACGAGTGCGTGACCGAGCTGATGACGTCGTGGCGGTTTCCAGTGCCCAAGGACAAGGACGGTGACCCGACGGAGAAACCGTTCAAGATGTCGCTGCAGCTGACACCGAACTGATCGCGCTACACTGCGCGAAATGCGAGCGCTGTTCGTGCTGTGTCTCCTCGCGGGAATCGCGCACGCAAAGCCGAATCGCTGGGAGACGCTGCCGCTACCGCCGAAGATGCCGGCGGCCGCGACCACGGGGACCGTGACCAACGACGGCGCGAAGATCTACTACGCGACGTACGGCGACGCGAAGCGACCGCCCGTGGTCCTGCTCCACGGCGGCATGGGCAACTCGGATCACTTCGCGTTTCAAGTGCCGGCGCTCGTCGACAAGTTCTGGGTCATCGTCGTCGATAGTCGCGGGCACGGCCGCAGCACGCTGTCCAAAGCCAAGCTCTCGTATCACGCGATGGGCACCGACGTGCTCGCCGTGATGGACACGCTGAAGATCGGCAAGGCATCTCTCGCGGGATGGAGCGACGGCGGCGCGATCGCGATGGACCTCGCCATCACCGCAGCGGATCGCGTGAATCGCGTGTTCATGATCGGCACCAACTACGACCACCACGGCTCCAAGCGACGCAAAGGCAAGCCGGCCGCCACGTTCAACGCATATGCAGCGAAGTGCCGCCGCGATCACCTGAAGTTCGGCAACACGCCCGCTTCGTGGTCCGCGATGATCGACGCGATGCTGCCCGTATGGCGCAAGCCCGACGGCTTCTCCAGGGACGAGCTGCGCACGATCAAAGCGCGCGTCCTCGTCGCGCTCGGTGACCGCGACGAGATCATCGAGCTCGCGCAGATCCGTGAGATGGGCGAGGTGATCCCCGGCGGTGCGTCGCGCGTGTTCACCGACACGAGCCACTTCGCGATGTGGCAGGACCCCGAGAGCGTGAACGCGGCCCTCGTCGAGTTCCTCTCCGCCGAGTAGCCCGATACACTTTCAGCGATGCATGCGTCGGGCGATCTCGTCGGGCCTTACCGGCTCGTGTCGCCCCTCGGCAAAGGCGCGATGGGCGAGGTCTGGCGCGCGCGGGACGAACGCCTCGATCGGTACGTCGCGCTCAAGGTGCTCCCTCCGGAGAATGCGGGCGATCTCGAGCGGCGCGCTCGTCAGCTTCGCGAGGCCAAGGCCGCCGCCGCGATTCGCCACCCGAACGTCGTGACGCTGTTCGACATCGTTTCGCACGACGGCGAGGACGTGCTCGTCATGGAGCTCGTCGAGGGACGCACGCTGTCCGAGACGCTGCGCAAGGACGGCGCGCCGTCGCTCGAGAGCGCGCTCGGCTGGATCATCGGCGTCGCGGACGCGATCGTCGCCGCGCACGCCCGCGGCATCCTTCATCGCGACATCAAGTCCGCGAACATCATGGTCACGCCGGACGGCATCAAGGTGCTCGACTTCGGGCTCGCCAAGCTGCGCGACGACGACAGCCCGTCGGCAGGCGCGTCGGCGAGCGGTATGCGTCCCGCCGTCTCGAGCACGAGGATCGCCCTCGACGAGACGATGCCCAGCTCGCCCGACGATCTCTCGCTCGCGGAGACAACCGCGCCGCTCGCGGCATCGCGCCCGTCCAACGCGGAGATCGAGAGCTACAAGACACAGCACGGTCAGCTCCTCGGCACGCCGCTGTACATGGCACCCGAGCAGATCGCGGGTCAGCTCCCCGACGAGCGCAGCGAGGTGTTCTCGATCGGCGTGCTCGCGCACGAGATCCTCGCCGGCAAGCCGCCGTACACCGCGACCACGATGGATCAGCTGTTCCGTCAGATCACCGCGGACCAGCCGCCGCCCCTCGACAACGTGCCGCGGCCGGTCGTCGACGTGATCCTGCGTGCACTCGCCAAGGAGCCCGCGCAGCGCCTCGCATCCATGCGCGAGTTTCGCGATGCGCTCGTCGCCGAGCAGCGCCGCTTGTTCGCGCCACCGTCTCGTCGCTGGCCACTGTTCGTGGCGGTCGCCGCCGCTCTCGTCGCCGGCGGCATCAGCATCTATGCGTGGCGCGCGAATCGCCCCGAGCCCGAGGAGCCCGCGCGTCCTGGTGACGAGCTCGTGTCGCGCGCGCTCGGCGAGTACGACACGTTCTACAACGACAAGTCGCTCTCCTCGCTGCGCGCCGCCCTCGCCGTCGCGCCCGATCATCCACGCGCGAACGCATACATGGTGCTGTTCGGCGGCGCATCACCCGCGGATCAAGCCAAAGCCGTTGCCACCGCTGATCGCACGATCAACACGCTGCCGGCCCAGAGCCGCGATCGCATCCTGCTCACCGCCGCGAGCACGCTCGTCGAGAAAGGCCCGCGCGCGGCGCGCGAGATCTTCACGTCGGCCATCACCGCACGCGATCGCGAGCTCGCCTTCTGGGCCGCCGAGCTCGATTACCGCGCTGGCAACTTCCTCGCCGCACGCGACGAGTACAAAGCGCTGCTCGCCGATCCATCGCCCTCGCTCCGCGGCCGCATCTACGATCACTACTCGTCGGTGCTGTTGTACGTCGACGAGCCCGACGAGGCGCTGCGCATCGGCACGCTGTATCGCGACGCGTTCCCCGGCGAAGCAGACGCCGTCGGTGTGTACGCCACCACGCTCGCCGCCGCCGGTCGCCTCGACGAAGCGACCGCTGCCGCCGAGCAAGCGCTCTCGCTCGCAGAAGGCGAAGACACGCTCGCGGGGCTCGCCAAGGTGCTCGCGCTCAAAGGCGATCACGACCGCGCGAAGGAGCTCTATCGCCAGTCGCTCGAGCGCGCTGGGCCGTCGCGACGGCCGGTTCGTCGCGCGGCGCTCGCGCTCCTGCAGCTCGTTGCTGGTGACAAGGCAGCCGCGAAGGAGACCACCGCACCGTGTCGTGGTAGCGGTGCAGATGCATCCGCGCGCGAGCGTGGCGCGTGTTTGTTCGTTGCAGCGCTCGCGGATCCCACGGAGGCCGAGCCCATCGCACGCGAGCTCAACGCGCTCGCCACGGAGGCCACACCGAAGAAGCCCGCTTACGGCAACCCCGCTTCGCTCGCCGCGCTGGTGCGTGCACGCGCTGTGTTCTTCGGTGGTGGCTGCATCCTGCCGCCCGAGCCACCCGCTACACCGCCGGACATGGCGCTGGTGGCGGCGTACGACCTACCGGTGGACTTCTACGCCAAATACCACCTACCGTTCTTCGCGAAGTTTGCAGCGTGCGAGAAGTCGGCTCTCCTCGCGCACTTGCACAGGTGATCCTGCAGAAGCCGCAGACAACCTGCGGGACCTGCATTCGAGACCTGGAAATTCACACGTCAAATCGAGCACTTAAAGTTGGCCTCGCGGCTGCACATATCCCTTCTCGAAGCTTGCGGGCTTCATCAAAGGAGAAACGATATGAACTTCAAGGCGCTCATCACTGCTCTCGTTATTGCTGGTTCGTCGTCGGTTGCGATGGCGCGCCCTGCAACCACCGTCTCGGCTAGCGCGCAGGTCACCGCCTCCGCTTCGTGGAGCGTCGGCACGACGAGCTCTTCTCAATCCAACCGCGTCCAGGTTCGCGACCACCGCACCTCAACCGTTCAGCAGCCGGTTCGCCCGACTCCACCGCCGCCGGTGTGGCAGGCGAACTACGGCGGTCGGAACTACACGGAGGATCGCTTCAACCGCTACGACCTCCTGGCTCAGGACCTGAACTTCGGCACGGGTGAGTACCGCAAGGACATCATGCCGAGCGCGGTGGACCGCTTCTCGAAGATCCGCATCGATGCCGACTCGGGTAGCACGTACATCATGAAGGTCGTTGTCGAGTTCGCGGACGGCACCTCGCAGCAGCAGATCAACATCGACAAGACGCTGCGCGCAGGCCAGTCGCTAGACCTCGACCTGACTGGTGGCAAGCACACGATCAGCCGCATCCTCGTCTACCGTGCGGACAACTACGACCTCCGCCACTTCAACGAAGTGCACCGCGGCGACTTCAGCGTCTCGGCGCTGTAATCAGCAGTGAGACGTACGTCGAGC
>JAEYYV010000393.1 GCA_023428295.1 Pseudomonadota bacterium | reverse complement strand
TCCTCGTGGTTCTCGGGGTTCGCGCATTCGCGCTCACCCGTCTATTTCGTTTGGGTCCCCGGCTCGAAGACTCGCCACCCCAACATCTCTGCGAACTCGGTTGGTCGGATCGACACAACCGAGCTCTGGGGTTAGAAGAAGATCGAACCGTTGACCTGGAACGAATCGAAGTCCGAGGTCATGTCCTTCAGATAGCTGGTCTCGAGGTAGAGACCGATGTTGTTGCCGAGACGCGTACCGACCGTGGCGCCGACGAGATGTTGGACGCCGCTCGTCGTGTCCATCATGTCCGTGCTGGACGCGTAGCGAAGGACGTACTTCGGCGACGCGTAGACAGAGAAGGGCGCGGCCACGTCGTAGCTGATGTACGCGGGGATGATCGTGTCGACGAGCATCGTCGATACTTTGCTATCGCCTTCACCCGACTCGATCTTCAGGTAGCTCGTGCCGAGACCCGCAGCGACCGCGAACTTGCCGGCGTTGACCAGCTGATACTTGCCGTCGAGTCCCACGGTCCCAGGAATCGTCGCCTTTGCACCGAGCTCGAAGTTCTTCACGAGACCACGTCGATAGCCGACCTCCATATATGGCAATGCGAGGCTGACGTCGGAGCCCGCTGCATCGCTCGCGTCCTGGTTCACGTCGGGGCTGGCGTAGTAGCCGCCGCCGACGAGGATCCGTTGTTTGCCAGGATCGAGGGCCTTTGCCGTCTGGAGCGTGGACATGTTCACGCATCCAGTCGTAAGTGCACCCAGAGTCAGAGTTGCCAGAACCGATAGATTCGCTGCGCCGCCCGTTTTCATTTGTTGAGCCTTTCTTCTGCGTGCTAGACGGAGAGACGGCCGGCAACTGGGAACTTTTTTATGAGTCAAACGTTGGTGGGCCAGATGATGCGAATCGCAGTGCTCGCCGCCGCGGTGCTGCTCGGGCCGAGTGCCTTCGCAGAAGCGCGCTACGCGCTGATCATCGGCTCCAACCCGGGCTGGTCGCAGGACCGCCCGCTTCGCTACGCAGAGAACGATGCGGAGCGCGTTCGCGATGTCCTCGTCGCGTACGGTGGCTTCACGCCCGAGCGCGTGACGCTGATGCGCGATCCGAGCACCGCGGATCTTCGAGCGGCGTTGCGCAAGCTCGCGACCACCGCGACGGACGGCGCGGACGACACGCTCGTGTTTGTCTATTACTCGGGGCACGCGGACGACAAGTTCCTCCACCTGCGCGGTCAGCCGATCACGCACAAGGAGCTGCAGGACACGCTTCGCGCGATGCCCGCCACGATCAAGCTCGGCGTCGTCGATGCGTGCAAGAGCGGCGCGGTCACGCACAAAGGTGGTGGCCAGGTCGACGAGTTCGCCGTGGACGTCGCCGCGCCAAAGCTGTCGGGCATGGTGCTGCTCTCGTCGAGTGGTGCGGACGAGCTCTCGCAGGAGTCGCGCGCGCTCGCGGGCTCCGTGTTCACGCACCATCTAGTAAGCGGTCTGCGCGGCGCCGCGGATGAAGACGACGACAAGCAGGTCACGATCGGCGAGGCGTATCACTACGCGTACTCGCGGACGCGCGCGACCACGGCGAGCGGCGCGATCAAGCAGCGACCGGCCTTCCGCTACGAGCTTTCCGGTCAGGGCGAGCTCGTGCTGACAACGCTCAAGGCGAAGAACGCCGTCGCCGCGATCGTACCCAAGGGCGACGCGCAGAAGTATGTCGTCCTCGATCAGAACGAGTGGCGCGTCATCGCGGAGGCCACAGCGGAGAAGGCGCGCGAGATCGCGATCTCGCTGTCGCCCGGCACGTACAAGGTGAAGAAGGTGCACGATGATCGGCTCGAGGTCGGCTCGCTCGTCGTCGCCGCTGGGGAGCGCATCGAGCTCGCGAAGATCGCCTACGCGACGCAGCCGCTCTCGGCGGGCATCGCGAAAGGCGATCCGAGCACGCTCTCTCGCGAGGAGAAGCACGAGTGGACGCGCACCGAGGCCAATCGCCTCCTCGCGATCGGCCAGGTGCAGGCGTCGCTCGTGATGTTCGATCAGCTCCTGCGCGAAGACGCGAGCGACCTCGGTGCCTGGCGTGGTCGCGGTCGCGCGATGGTGCGGCTCGCCGAGGCGTATCAACGCGTCGGCGATCTCCCGCGCGAGAAGCGATCGCTCGGGGAGGCGCTGCGATCGGATCCGCTGCTCAGCGAGGATCCGATGTTCCAGATCTGGTACCAGCGCCTCAACGAGCTGGACGCGCGCGAGCGCACCGTCACGCAGCACGCGTTCGATCTGAAGAGGAAGATCGAGAGCAACCCGCGCTCGTCGAAGGGCTTCGGTGTGGGCTTCGATCTCGTCAGCGGTCGCGGCATCTTCTCGATCAGCGCGACCAAGATCGTGAAGCGCATCCTGTTCCCGCGCGTCGCCGTGGACGTGTATGGCCCTGGCTTCGACGCGGGCATCTCGGTCGCGCCGATGTCGTCGAAGTGGAGCCCGTACCTCGGCATCGGATTTCACGCGTCGGCCAAGAAGCTCGGCATCGACACGCGCCCGTTCGAGCCGGGCAAGGGCGACATGGCGGTGATGGGCGAGAGCAGATACTCCAACGACGAGGTCTGGGGCTACCACGCGCGAATCGAGGGTGGCGCGCAGTTTGTCGGGTCGTCGGGCTTCACCACGGAGCTGGGATTGACGATGATCTTGTTCAACGACGCACAGGGTAAGAGAGCCTCCTCCTTGTGGCCTGTCTTTCATTTCGGCTGGGTCTGGTAAGAAACAATTCCCGCTTTGCTCGATTCTCACGTCTAGGTGGCATGGGCCGATGGCACGTACGGAAGATGGCGCGCGCGTCGCCGAGCTGTACAAGCGCCACGCACCGGCGTTGCACCGGCGTTGCAAGAGCATCGTCGGCAATCCCGACGAAGCTCGTGACCTCGTGCAAGAGACCTTCGCGCGGTACCTCTCGAGCAAGACCGCCGGGGACGAGCAGAGCGCGTTTGCGGTGCTCTATCGCATCGCCACGAACGCATCGATCGATCGCTTGCGCCGGCGCAAGACCGCCTCGGAAGACGAGCTGCACGCCGAGGCGCACACCGCGGATCTCGGCAACGAGCCACGCCGCGTCAACAACCTGCGCGACCTCGCGTTCCTCACCAAGGGGCTATCCGAGGAGGAGCTCACCGTGGCGGTGCTACACCACCTCGATGGCTACACGCAGGAAGGGATCGCGGAGTCGCTCGACCTATCGCGGCGCACCGTCGGTAAGATCCTCCAGCGCTTCGAGGAGCACGTGAAGAAACGCGCCGCGAGAACCGGCTACGAGGGGGCGAGTCATGGCTGAACGCCAGCTCACCGACCTCGAGCTCGAGCGCTGGATCGCGGGCGATGTCCCCGCGGCGCGCGCGGCCGAGCTCGAGGCAAAGGCGACCGACGCGGATCGCGCGCGGCGCGAGGAGCTCGCGGCAGAGCACGCCGCGTTCCTCGGCACTGTCGATGTCGATGCGGAGGTGCGCGCCATCGGCAAGCGCATGACCCGCATGGAGAACGCGGAGGCCGAGGCCAAGCCCGCGCAGAGTTGGTGGCGCTGGATCTTCACGGGCGGCGCGCTCGCGGCGGCAGCTGCTGCGCTGATCATCTTCGTGGGGCGTCGCGATCCAGAAGCACCCACCGACGACGATATCGGGATCAAGGGCGACAGCATCACGCTCGTCGTGCACGCGGCCAGCGAGAGCGGCAGCCGCACGCTCGCGAGCGGCGACACGATCGATCCCGGCACGCGCATTCGCTTCGAGGTCGGTGCGCCGAGATCGGGCTTCGTCACGGTGATCGGCTTCGACGCGCGAGGCGCGACCACGGTCTACTACCCGTACGGCGGCGCGCAGGCCGCGGCCTACGATCCGAAGACGGGGGGCCTGTTGCCCGGCGCTATCGCCGTGGACGCCACGCCCGGCGCCGAGAAGTACTTCGCCGTGTTCAGCGAGCAGCCGTTCTCCGTCGAGTCGGTCGCCGCCGGCGTGCAGGGCAAAGGCGCGTTCCCGCAGGGCATCTCGCACGCGCAGGTCGTGCTCGAGAAGCGCTGACGATAAAGTTCCCATTTCGCGAGCCCCTCGCGTCCAGGGAGCATGATGACCAAGCTCGTACTCGCTACCACCGCGCTCCTCTCGTTCGCAGCTTGCACCTCCGACAGCGCCTCCGACGCAGAGATCGTCGACGCCACGCTCTCCGGCAGCGTCGCCGGTCAGGACTGGAGCTTCATCGCCGGGCACACCAACGCGTTCCTGTCCGAGGGAGAAGACGACTTCTTCGCGTCGCTGTACCCGGCGGCGTTCACGCCGTGCGGTTTCAACGAACCGTCCGGCCCGCACATCATCGTGGCGATCCCGAAGACCACCGGCGACTTCCAGATGGGCCTTGGCCGCAACATGACGTTCGTCAACGGTAGCAACAACCTCGTCAGCCTCGACGGTCACATCCGCGTCGACTCGGTCAGCGAGACCAGCGTGCGCGGCGGACTCGTCGCGAGCTACGACTCCGACAACGAGGTCAACGGCACGTTCGAGGTGACGATCTGCGCCGAGGACTAGGTTAGTTAGTGGTTAGTAGAGGATCTCGAACGTCGCCGTGACGCCCATCAGGCGATCGTTCGCGGCGCTGACAGAGCGGTTCATCTTCTTGAACGAGAGGGCGACTTGCTCGAACTGCGCGGCGAGGCGAACAGCGTAGTTGGTGCCCACGAGGATCTGCGCGCCGCCCTCGAGATCGAACGCGATGACGTTGGCCGGGCCATAGCTCATGCCGCTCTGGATCGGGCCCGCGTCGAGGAAGAGCGGGATCTCGGCGCTGAAGAACACCGCCACGTTGGGGGCGGCGGCGAGGCGCAACACGCCTGTCGGTGCGATCGCCTTGTACTTCACGTCGGGCATGTCGAGCACCTCGAGAGCATCGAGGCTCGAGCGATCCGCGACGAACTGTCGGTACCAGTAGCTCGCCCCGAAAGCGAACGAGTGCTCGCCGACCACCGCGCGGTAGCGTGCGCCGATCGAGTACCGCATCTGATCGATCGGCGTTGACTTGCTCGTGCCCGGCACGTCGATGCTCACACCGAGCGTCTTCTCGAACTCTCCCGCGAAGCCGATGCCGGCTGCGGCGCCTTTGATCGTGCCGAACGCTGCGGGGTAGAGCTCCGCGTCGATGCGTCCCGCCGCACCGAACGTCCCGACGCGCGGAGGCGGCATCGTCCCGCCGCCGTCGTAGGTCAGCGTGCGGCGCGCAGCCACGGCGCCGGCAGACACGCGCAGCGCTGCGTGGTCGAGCACGTGGCGCTGCGCCTTCTTCTTGCGCCGACGACCGTCGCCACTGTCGTCGTCGTCGTCGTCGTCGTCTCGATCGCGATCGCGCTTCTTGCGAACCTTGCCGCGGTCGTCGTCGTCCTTGTCGCGCTTCGAGGTGCGCTTTGGCTTCGTGTCCTCGTCGTCGTCGTCGTTGGACTCGTCGCGCTCGGCGCCGGCGAGGCGCTTGTTGAGCTCGCCGCGCAGCTCGCGCTTGAAGCTCTTCGCGTCGGCGTTCTTGTACTCGATCTCGAACTTCTGCGTGCGCTTGCCACGCGCGCTGATCGAGAGCGTCAGGTTCTTCTTCTTGCCGTCCTTGTCGACATTGCCGTAGACGACGACCTCTGCGCCGAGCTTCTTGCGCAGCTTCTTGCTGGTCTTCGGATCGACCTGGCCGATGTCGAGCTTGCCCATCGTGGCTTCGACCTTCTTCGGTCCGATGACCTTGAAGTCCTCCTCGACGGCGCCCTCGATGAGCTCGGCCACCTTGCCGTCTCGATCACCTTCGATCGGTGCGAGCGCGAGCGTGGGCTTCGCGAGCGCCCACGCCGGCATCGCGATCCATACGAGCAACAACAGCGTGCGCTTCATTCTTCGTCCAAGAGGTTCGACGCCCAGTTCTTGGTGTCCACGGTCTCACCCGCCATCTCCTCGTGCGGGAGCTTGCTCGCCGCCATCTCTTCGGCGACGAGCGAGGTCATCTTCGCCACCTCGTCGGAGACGAGCGCTTGGATCAGCGACTGGCGCGGCGACGCCGCGAGCTGCTTGGCCGCCTTTGCCTCGCGCACCGCCGCCGCGACGTTGCGCGACGTGACCTTGATCTCGCGCGAGAACAGGTAGTGCATGATGTCGTCGGCGTACGCGGCCGCGCTCTGATAGCGCTCGTCGCGATCACGCGCGAGCGCCTTGCGCACGATGCCCTCGAGCTCTTGGTCCACGTTGGGGTTGAGCGCGGTGATCGACGGGATGCGCGCGGCCTTCACGAGCTCCACCGTCTTGTGTGGCGTCTCGCCGGAGAACAGACGCCACCCCGTGAGCATCTCCCACGTGATGATTCCGAGAGCAAAAACGTCGGCGCGCGCATCGAGCTCGAGCCCCAGGATGGCCTCGGGCGCGAGGTAACTGAACTTGCCCTTGATGACGCCTTCGTCGGTGTTCTCGACCTGGCTGTCAGCTTTGGCGAGGCCGAAGTCCACCACCTTCACCTCGCCATTCTTGCTGAGCATGATGTTGGGCGGCGAGATGTCGCGATGCACGATGCCGAGCGGCTTGCCCGTGTGCGGGTGATCCAGGTTGTGCGCGTAGTGCAGGCCCTTGCAGCTCTCGTTGATGATGTGGAGCGTGAGGGCGAGGTCCTTGGTCTGCGTCGTCGCGTGGTGCGCGATCAGGCCCTTCAGATCGATGCCGTCGACGTACTCCATGACGAGGAAGTACGTGCCGTCGGCGGCCCGGGAGATATCGAAGACCTGGACGACGTTGGCGTGCTGCAGGAACAGCGAGAGCCGCGCCTCGTCGAGGAACATCTGCACGAACTGCGGGTTCGCGGTCAGGTGCGGGAGCACGCGTTTGATCGCGACCGCCTTCTTGAAGCCGGCGATCGACTCCGCGGTTCCCTTGAAGACCTCGGCTTGTCCACCACCGCCGAGGCGTTCGAGGACCGTGTAACGCGTCTGCATTCCTCTCAAGCCTCACCGATCGTCCTGCCCGTGTCCATCCCCGACGAGGACACTGGGGCGTAGGATGCTCGCCATGTACCAGACGATCCATCACTTCAAGAAGCAGCTGGGCCAAGTCCTCCACTGGCTCGACGCAGCCGTCGCCTACGCGGACAAGAAGAAGTTCGACCCGAACCTCTATCTCGGCTTCCGTCTCGCGCCGGATCAGCTGCCGTTCGCGTTTCAGATCCGCACGCTCTGCGACACGGCGAAGCTCGGTGCCTCGCGTCTCGCGGGCAAGGACGCACCGAAGCACGAGGACAACGAGAAGACGATCGACGAGCTACGCGCGCGCATCCGCTCGGTCGTCGAGTACCTCGAGGGCTACACCGCGAAGGACTTCGAATCGTCCGCTTCTCGGACAATCACGACGCCGCGCTGGGAGGGCCGCACGATGACCGGTGCCGACTACTTCACCGAGCACGTGAACCCGAACTTCCATTTCCACCTGACGACCGCGTACGCGATCCTCCGGCACAACGGCGTGCCGATCGGCAAGAGGGACTACCTCGGTCCGCTCACGCAGACCTCGCCCTCGTGATCACTTCTCGACGGTAACGAGACCCGTACGCGGCGTCTTGACGTATCCGGGCGACGCTCCCGGATCGCACTCGAGGAGCGTCTCGCTGTAGTCGTAATAGAACGTCTTGTCGTCGATCGGCGTGAGCGTCTCGGTCGCGAGCCACTTGCAGTTATCGGCGAGCTTGGCGCGGTTGTAGAACGTGATCGGGTGCAGCGTGGAATCGGGGAACGTGAACACCACGTCTCCGTCGCGCCACGCGGTCAGATAGATCGCGTTGGGCAGAATCTCTGCGTGCAACGCCAGGCGGCGCGTCACGCTCTGATCGCGGTCTTGCGAGAGCAGCGTGCCGAGGCCGGCCGTGGAGAGAACGGTCGCGAACAGGATCGACTTGAACAGCGGAGTCGCTAGGGCGTCCATCGTTCGATCTTACTCGTCGACACCGGAAGTGCCAGAAGAGAATCGGGATCTACCGGGTACGACTCGGTCCTACTTCTTGGGCAGCGGGAGTGAAACCAGGCTCGCCGCCTTGTTGGTGTCCATCACTCCGAGCTCGAGTCCCGCGAGGGCACGATCTGCGAGCAGATCGAGGACGCGCATCGCCTCGGTCGCATCCGAGAAGCGATTCGCGAGGTTGCGCGCCATGAGCTTGCGGGCATACCGCTCCAGGAGTGGATCGACCGCGACGTCGGGCACACGCTTGGCGATCGGCGGCGCGTCCTTGCTGATGTTGGCCAGCGCGATCTCGATGGCGCTACCTGTGAACGGCGGCACACCCGCCAGCATCTCGTACACGATGATGCCAAGGGCAAACAGGTCGATGCGGTGATCGATGGGATCGCCCTTCGCTTGCTCCGGGGCCATGTACAAGGGCGTGCCGAGGATCTGCCCGGTATCGGTCAGCTTGCCGCCCGTCTGCTCGCTGTCACCGTCGCGCAGGATCGCGATGCCGAAATCGACGATGCGCGGAATCTCCACGCCCTCGTTCATCTCGACCATGATGTTCGCGGGCTTGAGATCGCGATGGATCAAGTTCGCGGCGTGCGCGTGCGCCAACCCGGCGAGCAGCTGTCGCGTGAGCGCGATGATGCGCTCGGCAGCGAGCGGCTTGCCGTTGATGATGTCCGACAGGCGCGGGCCTCTCGCGAACTCGAGCACCATCACCGGGTGACCGTCTGCCTCGCCGACGTCGAGGATGCTGATGAGGTTCGGATGCTGCAGCCGCCCGGCCGCCAGCGCTTCGCGTTGAAAGCGCGCGAGCATCTTTCGATCGTGCGCGAGGCTCTCGTGCAGCACCTTGATCGCGACATCGCGCTCGAGCTTCAGGTGCCGCCCGCGATACACGCTGCCCATCGCACCGGAGCCGAGCACCGACTCGACGCGATACCTGTCGAGCACGATCTTGCCGAGCAGCGGCGACGTCTTCTTCGGCTTCGCGTCACCGATGCCGATGCGCGTCTGCGACGCGGTCATCGGATCGTCGTCATCACCCTTGGGTGCCACGCGCCGATCTTATCCCAGTGTCACACGCGAAAGCGCACGCTACCGCCGAGCCGGACCGCGTGAAACGCGTCGAACGATTCGGACGCGATGACCGCCAACAGCGGATAGCCGCCGGTCGTTGGATGCTCGGGCCCCAGCACGATCGGCGCGCCATCTCGCGGCACTTCGATCGCGCCGAGCGCCATCGGTCGACTCTGCTCGACATACTCGGCGCGCCGCGCGATCGCCGCGCCCTCGAGGCGCGTGCCGACGCGATTGCTCGTCGGGCTGATGCGCCACGCGACGCTGGTGAGGTGCTCGAGCGCGCCCGGCGCGAACGCGTCGAGGTCCGGTCCAGGGATCACGCGCACGATCGGCTCCACGGCCTCGAGGCTATCGGCAGCCGTCGCATCGCCGCGTGCGAGCTCGCGCACGACATCCTGATCGATGCGATCGCCGGTGCGCACGAGCTCGCCGAGAGAAGCGTACGAGAGGCCGTGCGGAGCGTGGACGCCGCTCGCGATGGCCACATACGTCACGCGCTGCGCGCCGCTCGTGATCGCGAGCTGCTCGCCCGCCGCGAGCGCGTGCTCCTCGTGCGGCGTGGCGAGCTGCACCTCGCGCAGCGCGCGCACGATGATCTCGCCGCAGACCTCGATCCCCGTCGCACCCGCGGGATTGCCGAGCCGCCGATTCGCGCGATCGAGCAATGCGGGAACGAGCGGGCCGCTCGGCGGAAAGCCCTCGTGCAGGCGGTCGTACGACGCCCGGCCTTGCAGCGTGACGAGGCCGAGCGCCTTCACGACCTCGAGACACGGGTTCGTCATCGCGGCGCTCCCTGCGTGAACCTCACGCGATCGCCGAGCGCCAGCGTCGCGCGATGTCCGTCGCACATCGGCTCGAGGACGCGACCGATGAGGTTCCATCCGCCCGGCGACGCGAACGGATAGACCGCGGTGTACTCGCCCGCGATCGCGAGTGCGCCGGCCGGCACGCGCGCACGCGGCGTGGCTCGACGAGGAACGTGCAAGCGTGCGTCGAGTCCGACGAGGTACGCGAAGCCCGGCGCGAAGCCGAGCGTGTCGACCTCGTACGTCGCGCCCGCGTGGGCGCTGATCACCTCGCGCGTGCTGAGCCCGGTCGCGCGCGTGACCTCGTCGAGATCGGGACCATCGTAGACCGCGCGCAGCTCGACCTCGCGCACCGGCGTCTCGAGGTCGGTCAGGCTCGCGAGCTTCGCGATCGCAGGCGCGAGCCCCGACGATGAAGTAGGTGCGAGCGGTGCCGCGAAGTACGCGGCGATGTCGTGCCGCCCGACGACGACGCCGACGACGCCGTGCCACCCGCGAACTTCGCGAGCCAACGCGCGCGACGACACCGAGGGTGGACGCGCGAAGCGGATCGCCCGATCGCCGAGATACTCAAACATCATCACGGGTACCGGTGCACCCATCGCGACCTCGTCGATGCATCGACGCGACCCGCACCGTGCTCGCACCGCGACGTCGTCGAGAGCCTCGCGTTACGCGGGCCGCGCGCCTTCATCGAGCCCTCAGCGCGGCGCGGACGGCGCTGGCGATGTCGAGCGCACCGGGCGTATCGGCGTGCACGCAGATCGTATCGACGCTCGACGACAGCGCGATCGCTTGCGCCGCGGCGGCCGCGGGTCGTGTGATCAGCGCGTCGGGTTCGGTGCGTGGCACGAGCGAGCCATCGGCGCGCAGCGTGCGATCCGCGAAGCCTTCGATCGCGTAGGGCAGGCCGGCGGCGCGAGCGGCCGATTGGAGATGCCCGCGCGGTCCGATGATCGTCGCGTGCTCGAGCGCGAACTGGATCGCGTCGACGACGAGCACCGCGATCGCCGGATCGCGTGACGCGTCGTGATAGAGCGCGCCGTGGGGCTTGGCGTATGTCACGCGCGCGCCGTGCGAGATCGCGATCAGCGACAGCGAGCGCAGCTGCGCGACGAGCGATGCGTGCAGCTGGTCGGGATCGAACGTGGCCGAGCGCCGGCCGAAGTGGACGCGATCGGGATACGACGGGTGCGCGCCGATCGCGATCGCGTACGTGGCGCAGTACTGGACGACGCGCGTCATCGACGCCGGATCGCCCGCGTGACCACCGCACGCGATGTTCAAGATGTCGAAGTGCGCCCACAGCTCGGGCGACTCGTCGGGGAGCTCGCCGGCATCGAGGTTCATGCGCACGACGCGAGCATACCCAAACCGCACGGGATGGCCGACAGCGCAGGCCGGCCGACAGCGTGGGATGATCGCGTGATGCGCGTTTGTGTCGTGGGCAATTCCGGATCGGGAAAGTCGACGTACGCGAAGACGTTCGGCGTGACCGTGCTCGAGCTCGACTCGATCTATTGGGAGCCACATCAAGTGGCGGTGTCGCGACCGATCGAGGACGTGAAGCGCGACCTCGCGGCGTTCATGGCAGCGAACGGCGAGTGGGTGATCGAGGGTTGCTATGCGGATCTGATCGAGATGGCCGCGCGCGAGTGCGACGAGCTCGTGTTCCTGAACCCGGGCGTCGAGGCGTGCGTCGCGAACGCGCGGCGGCGACCGTACGAGGCACACAAGTACGATCGGCCCGACGATCAGGAGCGGATGCTCGCGTTCTTGATCGGCTGGATCCGCGCGTATCCCGAGCGACCCGACAACACGGGGTATCCAGCGCATCGCCGCGTGTTCGATGACTTTGCGGGGCGCAAGCGCGAAGTGGTTGACTTGGCTGCGCTTTGAGGATTTTTGCAGGGTTTGGCGAGCGCCTGCGTGGGTCTCTTTAGAAAACGAAAGGGACACCATGAACAAGCTGACTTCGATCGCGTTTGCCTCTTCGCTCCTGGTTGCTGTTGCGTGTGGTGATGTTGTTCAGCCCGGCGATGCCGACGACGGCGCGGACGGCGTGAACGTGGGGAGCGAAGGCGCGGTCGAGTACGGCGCGATCGATCCGGTGCAGCCGAAGATCATCGCGAAGTCGTGCGCGGATCTGCGCGCGCAAGATCCGCGGGCGGAGGACGACGACTACACGCTGTACGTCGGTCGCGACGAAGCGAAGCCGTTCACCGCGTACTGCCAGGACATGGCGAGCACGCCACGCGATTACTTGAAGCTCGAGAACGTGCAGGGCGCGTTCAACTTCTCGCAGTACACGATGGGTGGCGCGGCGAACGGCTGGAACGTGCGCACGTACTACTTCTACCTGCGCTTCGATCCGGAGACGCTCACGGTGGACACGAGCGATCAGACGTTCACGCTGTCGGAAGGAGCGCTGAACCACAGCGCGACCCTGCAGGTGACGTCGATGCCGTATGGCGTCGCGATGGCGTGCGGCGGCGACGGGCTCAACGGGCTCGCGAACATCAACCTGCGCGGGACGCACTTCGCCGTCGCGGATACGTTCGCGTTTGTCGGCAACGGATCGTTCGGCGTGATCGCGAGTGACGCGGACATGACGAACATCGACATCGAGGGCGGTGGCTTCTGCGGGTGGATGGCGCCGGTGAACACGTCGTGGGATCCGATGAACACGGCCGGCGGCGTGCTCCAGCTCGCATACGCGCGCTAAGGAAAACCAGAGCATCGAACTCTCTCGTTGACATCTCCGGCTAGATCGCCAGACTGCGGGCTCGCCAAGCGATCCGCTTTCCTCGTCGGGAAGCAGGGTACGGGCAAGAGAAGGAGGCATTGGTACATGTCCACGCAGGAGAAAACTACGACCCCGGACTCGTCCGTGGAGGAAGGGGGAGCCGGATGGGATTCGCACGGCCGCCCCCTCCGACGCGGACGTTCGGAGGTCAGGAGTACGACGTAGCTATCATCGGCGCGGGACCCGTGGGTCTCGCGCTCGCGATCGAGACTGCGCGTGCGGGTCTGTCGACGCTCGTCGTCGATCGCCGCCCGCCGCTCGCCGAGGACACGCGGGTTCGCCCGCAGCTCCTCGTCGCGCGGCGTGGAGACCTCGCGCACTTGGTGCACCTCGGTATCGACGTTCGCGACCCGCATATCGTGTCGCTGCTCGAGACGCGCTGCGAGGGTGATCACGCTTCTGGACGCATCGTCCGTGGCGATGTTGTCACTCTGCGTGGCGAGCCTCAGCGCGCGCGCGACTTGTGGTCCCTCGCGGCGCAGCCGCCGTTCGCGCTGGTTCCGATCGGTCGCCTTCAGCAGACGCTGCTCGAGCGCGTACTCGCGCATGGCGCAACCGTTCACTACGGCTGCGACGTGACGCGCGTCCGCCGCCACGCGCGGTTCGCCTCGCTGACGTGCGCCGACGGGACGTCCGCTCGCGCTGCGATGATCGTCATCGCCACCGGTGCGGCGCGCACGCTGATCGACTCGGTTCTTCCGTCCAATGGTGGAGTCGAGGGTCGCGTGCAGCGCCTCATCGCGGGCATGTTCGACACCGCAGAGAAGCGGACGCGCGGTCAGTGGATCCGCGTGGAGCTGCCGGTGCGTGGCTACGCGCAGGCTGCACGGTGCACGATCCTGCAGACGCCCTCGGAAGCAAAGGCCGGAACCGCGGTGCTCGTCGCGCCGCAGGTAGAAGGCACGCCCACCGAGGAGCAGCTACAGGAGTGCTACGAGGCAGCTGCGCGCACGTACGGTCTCTCGGGTCAGCGCCCCGTCGCCGCGCCGATGATGTTCGACACGTCGGTGACGACCATGTCCAGGCGCTACGCCGCGGGAGACGGACGCGCGCCGGTGGTGATCGCCGGTGACGCTGCGCAGACCGGTCACGTGTTCTCCGGTCAGACGGCCTTCGTGAATATCGCGTTGGCCTTGGGACTCGGAGAACAGCTACGCGACCAGAGGATCGCCATAAAGGAACGGAACGTGAACCACGAGGGCCTCGGACGTGCGCTCGCGCAGTACGACGCTCGATCGGAGATCGGTTCCGCGATCCTCGCGCGCATCTCGCAGCGCCACTACAACAAGCACCACACAGGTGCATGGGCTCACGCGGGCATCGCTCGCGCGGAGTGACCTCGGGCCGATCGGACGCTCCGTTCCGATCGGCCTTTCGTTTTTGGTGTAACGCCTGGTTCATGATCTGCCGGCCAAGTGAGACGCGGTAACAGCGAGACCCCGTGTGACACTTGCCCAACTCATGAGCCTGACAAGGGTTTGCGCAGTTCGCGTATGTCAGCGCACGTTGGCGGTCCACACTTGGGCCTCACGACATCTCGTCGGAAGCTCCACAGCGGATGAACAGGCTGTACTCGACTTTGCTTTGTGCGTGGTTGGTCAGCGCGTGTGGTCCCGATGCGGGGACAGGGCCGGACGACAATCCCGACGGCGGACTGCCTGCCGATGGCTGCACCGGCGACGGTTGCACGCCCGACGCTCCCCCGCCGACGACGTGGACGTTCCAGAACGTCAATGGCGTCGCGAACCTCGACGACGACGACGGCTCGCAGAACGACTGGAACCAGCCGCCGTTCGTCACCGACGACGATTTCTCGACGCTGACGCTGCCCGCAGCGCAGCTGGGTCTCGTTCCCGCGGGCGGCTCCGTCGAGCTGTCACTCGCCGGCGACGTGGCCAACGTTCGCGTCTTCGATGGCACGATGCACGTTCTCGGTGCGGAGCGCGGAGCCGCGACGCATTCGTTCACGCCGAGCGGCGGTGACAAGGCGTTCTCGGTCGAGTTCGGTACGTACCTCGCGAAGGGCGAGCTGACGCTGACGGCCAAGGATGGAAGTGGCGCGCAGGTCGAGACGACGAAGATCACCCTGCA
This sequence comes from Pseudomonadota bacterium, assembly GCA_023428295.1. Classification (GTDB taxonomy): domain Bacteria; phylum Myxococcota_A; class Polyangia; order Haliangiales; family Haliangiaceae; genus JABFXX01. The sequence continues at coordinate 3,798 of JAEYYV010000393.1, read as the reverse complement.
AGCTGCACCGCTCGTCATCAACCATCACCTCCAACCGGCCGAGCATCTGTGGGCCGTCGCGGTGAACGGCAACAGCTCGCTGATCCAGGGCTACCAACAAGCGCTCGGCGCGAAGTTCACCGCCGTGTCCGGTGGCACCGTGGCAGGCGACGTGTGGATCCAGGACGAGTTCGAGTTCGGCACCATGACCGGCGAGCAGAACCAGCGCATGGATGTGGTGATCGATTCGATCCGCAACCGCGGCCTGCAGAACTACTCGCGCAACTGGGGCGGTGCTGACGAGATCGCACCGACGTTTGGCAATCCGCAGCAGGCGACGTCCTACGACTCGTTCGGCAACCTCGAGGCCACGCCGCCGTTCTCGCTGAACGGCGTCGAGTATCCCTTCGGCAAGATCTACTACGGCCGCATCAACAACAGCGGCCTCAACACGACGCTCGGGAACTTCCTCGCATCGCAGAAGGTCCAAGCGCCGTTCCAGATCCCGACGAACTGGCTGTGCGTCGGTCACGTCGACGAGTTCATCAGCTTCGTCCCCGCGCCCGGATCGCCGAAGGGATGGAAGCTCGTGATCGCGGACACCAACGCCGCGTGGAACCTCCTCGCGACGCTGCCCGCGAACGCGCAGTTGCCGCTGTACGGCCAGGATCACGGCTATCAGACGGTGGGCTCGTTCTTGAACGACGCCTCGCTGCGCGCGCTCAACAATGACGTGCAAGAGGACTACATCGATCCCGCGGTCGCCAAGCTCAAGCTCGAGCTCGGCTTGACCGATGCGGAGATCATTCGCGCGCCGAGCTTGTTCGAGCAGCCGAGCGGGTGCAACGGACGCGTCGCCGCGCTGATCCCCGGCATGGTCAACCTGATCGTCGCCAACGTCGACGGTGCGACGACGCACCTGTTCACGGCGGATCCGTTCTTCCGCTCGGTGCAATCGCAGGCGACGGATCCGGTGATCGCCGCGTTCCAAGCGGCGATGCCGGCCGGCATGCAGCTGCACTTCCTCGACGATTGGGACACGTACCACATGGGCCTCGGCGAGGTTCACTGCGGCACCAACGTGCGCCGCACGCCGACGGCGATGTGGTGGCAGTCTGCGACTCACCTCATGGGGAGCAACTAGCGATGAAGAAGTTGTTCATCAGCACCGTGCTCGCGTTCGCCGCGTGCTCGACGCAAGAGGCTCCTTCCGAGGAGATGACCGAAGCGCAGGAGACGGAGCTCGCGAATCTCCAGCCAGCGGTCACGCGCGCCGGGCACCTGCGCTTCACGACCAACGCGATTCACGATCCGCGCGCTGCTCGCGTGTTCCTCGATCGCCTCGCTGCCGGCACCGAGAGCGAGGCCGTTCGCGCCGCGCTCGTCGAAGCGTTGCCGCGCACGGGCGGCGAGTACGCGGACGAGGTCCTGCGGCTCATGGCCAAGGAGACGTCGCCGATGGTACGTGCTGCCTACGCGCACACGGCGCGCCGCGCACCCGACGCGCAGGCGATCGCGATCGCGGAGCGCGGCCTCGCGGACTCGTCGCCAGAGGTAGTCGCCGAGGCGATCCGTGCGACCGCGTCGCTCGCCGATGGTGCGAGGCTCGCGGGCGCGTTGCGCGCGTCGCTGTCGTCGCGGGACGCCGACGTGCGCAAGGAAGCTGCGCGCGCCATCGGCATCTTGAACATCGCGCTCGCCAGGAACGAGCTCGACGCGCTCGCATTCGATTCGTCTCCCGATGTTCGTCGCGAAGCAGCGCGCGCCGTTACTCGGATCGACGGGTCGGCCACGACGACCAGATAAGCGGGGCGCCGCCCCACGCGACGCAGCCTGCAGGCAGATCTATCGCACGCGAGCGGCTGGGAGAGATCGCGTTCGAAGCAATGCGCGCGTACGTCGTCGAGAGCTCGCGGGAAAGCGCTTGTCGCTACTGCGCCCACGTGGGCTGTCGGCCCGCGCGACCGATCCGCGGATCGTGGCGTGGAGTGACGTCGCGCCGTCTTCCTCCGAGCTTCGCGGAACAACCTTGCCCGTCGATGTGACGTCCGGATGCTTCTCGATGGATCTCGAACACGAGCGTAGGGGGTGAGCTCGATTGAGGTTTCTCGGGGGAGCGCGGTTGCTACGCGCGTCGAACCGGGTCGTGCGTCGCGACGATGCTGCGATGGCCAAGGATGTTGCGGGCCGCGAACGATGCCGCGATGGTGCCGGCCGATACTGCGATGGTCGCGAAGGTCGCGAAGGTCGCGAAGGTCGCGAAGGTCGCGAAGGTCGCGAAGGTCGCGAAGGTCGCGAAGGTCGCGAAGGTCTCGAAGGTCTCGAAGGGCGCGAAGGTCGCGAACGATGTTGTGATGGTCGCGATCGTCGCGATGGTCGCCGACGATCTGGCAGATATGGCGCTCGAAGCAATGCGCGTACGTCGTCGAGAGCTCGAGGTCAACGCGAGTGTCGTGTGCCGCCAGCTCGGCGGTGTCGCAACTGCGCCCACGTGGGCTGTCGGCCCGCGCGACCGATCCGCGGATCGTGGCGTGGAGTGACGTCGCGCCGTCTTCCTCCGAGCTTCGCGGAACAACCTTGCCCGTCGATGTGACGTCCGGATGTTTCTCGATGGATCTCGAACACGAGCGTACGGGGTGAGCTCGATTGATGTTTCTCGGGGGCGTGCGGTTGCTACGCGCGTCGAACTGGCTCGCGCGTCGCGACGATGCTGCGATGGCCAGCGATGTTGCGATGGCCGCGAACGATGCCGCGATGGTGCCGGCCGATACTGCGATGGTCGCGAAGGTCGCGAAGGTCGCGAAGGTCGCGAAGGTCGCGAAGGTCGCGAAGGTCGCGAAGGTCTCGAAGGTCTCGAAGGTCGCGAAGGTCGCGAACGATGTTGTGATGGTCGCGATCGTCGCGATGGTCGCCGTCGATCTGGCAGATATGGCGTTCGAAGCAATGCGCGTACGTCGTTGAGAGCTCGAGGTCAACGCGAGTGTAGCAACTGTGCCCACGTGGGCTGTCGGCCCGCTCGACCGATCCGCGGATCGTGGCGTTGAGTGACGTCGCGCCGTCTTCCGCGAAACAACCGTGCCCGTTGATGGGACGTCTCGATAGATCTCGAACGCGAACGTCTGCTGTTGTCGCTTGGCAGGATCTCGAGGAGCGCGGTTGCGACGTAGTCCTGCGCGGCCGAGGGCGCCGCGAGCCCGACAATCTGCGCGCTGCGACATCTCGCCAACCGATGCGCGGCGGGCGAAGCGGACTGCGACTGCTGCTGCGATCGCGCGCGGACGAGGTGAACTGCTGATTGTCGACAACCGGCTCACGACCGCAGCGCACCGATGGTTGGGCCCACGTGGGCACTCGTGGCACTGCTCGACCTATCCGCGTGCCGTGGGGGATGTCGAGAGTTCTTTCGCCGAGCATCGCGGAACAACCTGCCAGTTGATGTGACGTCCGGGTGTTTCTCGATGGATCTCGAACGCGAGCGTTTGTGCCGTCCTCGAGTGGAAGATCTCGGACGATAGATCGCGCATTCCTCGTCGAAAAAAATGCCCTCCTCTATGAAGAAATCGCTTGACGAGATTAGCGAGCGTTGAGCTGCGCTGTGCGCGACGAAAACGATCGCGAATGAGAAAAATGTCTCGTGCTCCCGTAAACGCGCGCAGATCGAAGCACAGCATTCCTCGACGAGGATTTGGTCGCGCCTCGGCTTCTTGTCGAATCCGAGCAAGAAAATGTGCGTGGTAGAACAACGCATTCTTCGACGAGGAGCGTGCGATGTTGGATGGAACGGGCGAGTACGAAGGCGTGGCTGAGGAAGTGGTCGAG
>JAEYYV010000392.1 GCA_023428295.1 Pseudomonadota bacterium | reverse complement strand
AGCTCGGGGATGGAGTCGTCGTCGCGTGGATCGAGCTCGGCGTCGGCAGTGACGTCGGGCGCGTCGAGCTCGAGGGCGATCGGGATGGGCTGCGTTCCGAGATCGACATCGAACTCGTTCACGTCGTCACCGTAGGCTTCGAGGATCAACGCTTCGAGCTGCGAGGCCGGCGCGACGGCGAGCACGATCTTCTCGTTCATCGCGCGTTGAAGCACGCCGCGAAGCTCGGGCTTCGGATCGCGCACGCACACGATGACGTCGCCGTTGCCCATGCGGCCGATCGGCAGAGCCATGTACAGCTGGGCGGTGTTGGCGGGGAGGATGGACGCGAGCTCGCGATCGCGGCGCGTCAGGTGCCGCGTGAGCGCGGCGGCGACACCGTGTTGCTCGCCGAGCGCGCGCGAGGCGTTGTCGAGATCGAGCGCACCGATCTGGATCAGGTACGAGCAGAGGCGCATGCCGGTGGAGGCTTGCTGCGCGATCGCGTAGGCAAGTGCGTCACGCTCGACCCATCCATGCTCGACCAAGATGTCCCCGATGAGGTGCACCAACTCCGATTGTGCCATGACGGCGGATCGGGGTAGACCATCCATCGACCATGAAGGACGAGGTTTGCCTCGATGCCCTCGATGACGCGGCGCTGGACCACCTGCCGTTCGGCGTGATCCGGCTCGGACCGACCGGGCGGGTGGAGCGGTACAACCGCACGGAAGCCGAGCGTGCGGGCACGCAGCGCTGGCGCGTGATCGGTCGCGATTTCTATCGAGAAGTTGTCGGCATCGAGGGCGCCGCGCTCGCGGCGGAGGTCGCCGCGGTGCCGATCGGCCAGAAGGTGCGCGTGCACCACCGGCTGCGTCGCTACCGCAAGACCGAGGACGTGACGATCGAAGTGGCGCGCACGCGATCCGGCGGTGCGTACCTGTGCATCGAGCCGGATTCCGCCAGCTAGTCGACGAGCTTTGCTTTGATCGCGTAGCGCATCATGTCCGCGGTGGTGCGGAGCTCGAGCTTGTCGAGCACGCGCGTGCGGTAGGTGGAGATGGTCTTGTCGCTGAGGCCGAGCTCCTTGGCGATGTCGCGCACGGTCTTGCCGAGCGCCATCATGCGGAGCACCTGTAGCTCGCGATCGGACAACGTGTCGTGTGGCTCTTTGTCCGGATCGCTCGCGATCGCCGATGCGATCTGCGCCGCCAGCGCGGGCGTCATGTAGCGCCGGCCAGCGACGACTTCACGCACCGCACGCACGAACTCCTCGGGCGCCGTGTCCTTGGTGACATAGCCGCGCGCGCCGGCGCGGATCGCGCGGATCGCGTATTGCTGCTCGGCGTGATGGCTGTGCACGAGCACCGGGAGGCGAGGGCGGCGGGTGTGGATCTCTTTGAGCGCGTCGAGTCCGCCGCGTCCGGGCATGCTGAGATCGAGCAGCGCGACATCGAACGTCTCGTCCTCCACTTTGGACACGGCCGCTTCGCCGGTGTCGAGCTCGACGAACATCGCGCCGGGGAACTCGTCGTGGAGGAGCTCGCGCACGCCGCGGCGCACCACCGGGTGATCGTCGACGATCAGGACGCGCATCCGGGGACTCCGACCGGAAGGCGGATCTGCACGAGCGTGCCGACACCCAACACGCTGCTGATCACGAGCTCGCCGCGATAGGTGACGAGTCGCTCGCGGATCCCGAGGAGTCCGAGCGAGCTCGATGACATCTCCGTCGTCATCCCGCGGCCATCATCGTGGAAGTCGAGGCCGACATACTGCTCCTCGGCGTTGTAATAGAGGTGTGCCCGCGCCCGCTGTGCATCTGCATGACGAGCGACGTTGGTGAGTAGCTCTTGGAAGATGCGAAACATCGCCGTCGCGCGATCGCGATCCAGCTCGAGCGAATCGGGGACGACGAGCTCGATGGCAACGCCCGATCGCGCCGACCACTCGCGCGCGTGCGCCTCGAGCGCCGGTACGAGTCCGAGATCGTCGAGGATCTTCGGGCGGAGCTCGCGTGCGATCTCGCGAACGGTGGCGATCAGTTGATCGATCCGGGTCTGCATCTCGCCGAGTCGCTCGCGCTCCGCGGGGTGCTCGTCGCCGAGCTTGCGCGCGATCATCGCTGCATCCATGCGCAGGCCGGTGAGCTCTTGCCCGAGCACGTCATGGATCTCGCGTGCGAGCTTGGTGCTCTGCTCTTCACGCACGGTCTCGAGATGCGCGGCGAGCGAGCGCAGCTCGTTGTTCGACTCGACGATGCGCTGCTGCAGGACATCGTTGAGCGCGGCGAGCGCAGCCTCGGCGCTCTTACGACCGCGGTTGTCGATGATGTACGAGAGCACCTCTCCGTCAGAGAGTTGCGCGCAGCCGATGAGAATGGCGACGCGCGAGCCATCCTTGTGGACGAGCTCCTTCTCGTACGTGGGAGCTTGGCCGGACACCTGGAGCGAGTGGACTGCGCGGTCGTCAGCGGACTGGTACTCCGGCGGCGTGATCTGCCGCCACCCGAGCTGACACAGCTCGTCGCGCGTGTAGCCGAGCAAGCTCGCGTACGCGGCGTTCACCTCGACGAGCGAGCCGTCGCATCGCGCGATGGTCATCCCGATCACGTCGGAGTTGAACAGCGCGCGAAAGCGGTCCTGCGAGACCAACCGCGCGTACTCGGTGCGAGCACCGAGCGGGATGGAGAGATCGATCGGCACGCGCTGCGCTCGGCACTGTAACGCGGAACGCTCCCGAGATTGTCGTCGCAACGGTACGCGCCCGGTGTTCGCTGGGGTTGTCGACGGTCCGCTGCTGCGGAAATCTTCTAATCCTGCTGAACGCGGGGTAGCTTTCACCGATGCCGTGTCGTCACGTCGCAGCGCACCATGCAGGATGCGACAGCGCGTTTACCGTCGACGCGTCGCGCGTGACGTTCGGTACCGGAGCGCTAACCGAAGTCGGAGATCGAGCGCGTGCCTCGGGAATGCACCGAGTCGCGCTGATCACGGACGCACGGCTCCGCGCGTTGCCGTGGTTCTCCGAGGTGCATACATCGCTCACGAGCGCGGGCCTCGATGTCGCCGTGTTCGATGGTGTCGCGATCGAGCCGACGGATGGTTCGACCGACGACGCGGTGCGCTTCGTGCGCGATGCGCGGCCCGATGGCTTCGTGTCGCTCGGTGGTGGATCGGTGATCGATACGGCGAAGATCGCTGCGCTGCTCTACGCGCATCCCGCGCCGTTGCGTGCATATGTCAACGCGCCGGTCGGCGAGGGACGCGCGGTCCCAGGGCCGCTCCCATCACACATCGCGTGTCCCACCACGTCGGGCACCGGCAGCGAGGTCACCGGCATCGCGATCTTCGATGACGTCACGCTCGGCGCGAAGACGGGCGTCGCCTCGCCCACGCTCCGGCCGACGGAAGCGATCGTCGATCCGCGCGTGACCTCGACGTTGCCGTCGAGCGTGGTGGCGGCGAGCGGGATGGACGTGCTGTGTCACGCGATCGAGTCGTTCACCGCGCGTCGCTACACGCAGCGCGCAGCGCCCGCCGCGCCGACGCTGCGCCCGATGAGCCAAGGCGGCAACCCGTGGAGCGACCTCGGCTGTCGCGAAGCGATGCGAATCGCGAGCACGTACCTCGTGCGCGCTGTCGTCGACGAGCGCGACCGCGAAGCGCGCGAGCAGATGATGTGGGCCGCCACGCTGGCGGGCATCGCGTTCGGCAACGCCGGCGTACATGCTCCGCATGCGATGGCGTACGCGATCGCCGGCCGCGTGCGCGCGTATGCGCCGGCCGGCTATCCCGATCATCCGATCGTCCCGCACGGCATGGCGGTCGGCATCGGCGCGCCGGCGGTGTTTCGCGCGTTCGCGCGGTTCGCACCCGAGCGACATCTCGAAGCAGCATCGCTGCTCGGTGCCGACACGCGGGGCGCATCGGCCGACGATGGCGGCGAGCTCCTCGCGCGAGCGGTGATCCGGATCTCGCGCGCGATCGGCCTTCCCGACGGAACGAGCGGCGTCGGCTACACCGCCGACGACACGCCCGCCCTCGTCGACGGAACGCTGCCGCAGCGACGCCTGCTCGCCAACGCGCCGTGCGATGTCGATCGCGAATGCGTCGAGCACTTGTTCGCGACGGCGCTCGCGTATGGAGACCCGGATGCCCACTGACCGCCCCACGATCGAGACGTATCCATTCATCACGCGGATCACGACGCGCTGGATGGACAACGACGTCTACGGTCACATCAACAACGTCGCGTACTACAGCTTCTTCGATACGGCCGCGAATCAGTTCCTCATCGAGCGCGGTGGCCTCGACATCGCGACCAGTCCGGTCATCGGGCTCGTCGTGGAGTCCAAGTGCGTCTATCACGCGCCGCTCGCGTACCCGCAGCGGCTACGTGTCGGCGTCCGCGTGGACAAGCTCGGCAATCGCGCGGTGACGTACGGCATCGCGATCTTCGCCGACGGGGCAGACCAACGTGCGGCCGCTCACGGGCATTTCGTTCACGTGTTCGTGGATCGCGAGACACGTACGCCGGTGACGATTCCGGATGCGCTGCGGTCGGCGTTGTCGTCGATCGCGGCCCGCTGATCGACATCAGCGGGCGCTTCGAGTTCTAGCCCGTCTCGGGCGAAGCGAGACCTACTCGCAGGGGCCCGTGCTGAACACGCCCGTGCCCGCGGCGTTCGCCTGGCACGCGTTGCCGTACGTGTTGCCGTCGCAACCGCAGACCGGGTCGTACTGCAGCGTGCAGAACTGCGGGCGCGTCTGGCAGGTCGCCTGCGCGTCGGCTTGACCGCAGTACTCGCCCGGCGTGTACGCGCAGTACTGCGCTTCGTTGCACGTGTCACCGGCGCGAGCGCCGCACGCGAGGGTGGGGCACTCGCCCTCGTGAACGACCGAGGTGCCGGCCGCGGCGGCCATGCACGCGTTGCCGTACGTCTCGCCGTTGCAGCCGCAGACGGGGCGGTACTCCTTGGTGCAGATTTCGGGCTGCACGGCGCAGGTGCCCGTGGCGTCAGCAGCGCCGCAGATCGCTTCCGGCTCGTACTTGCAGTACTCGCCCTCGTTGCACTGGAGGCCGAGGAGGCCGCCGCACGCGCGCTGGAGGCAATCGCCGTTCTTGCACGTGACGGCGAGCTCGTAGTTGGCGTTGACCGGGTAGCCGATGATCGCGTCGAACGTGGTGACGATGAAGCGGTACCTGGTGCCGCCCGTCGCGTTGATGAACATGCACGAGTTCAGCGAGCCGTCGCCGCAGTCGTCGTTGAGCTTCACGAACTGCCACTGGTTGTTCCTGCGCTGGTAGGCGGCGAGGAAGAGGTCGGCGCCCGCGTAGCTCTTGAGGTCGAGGCGAACGAGGCCCGACTGACCCGCGTAGGTGTAGTCGTACGCGTGGAACGCCTTGGGCTTGGTGACGCGGCCCGTGACCACGCCGCCCATCTCGACCACGCCCTTGAACGTGGGTGCCTTGAGCGAGTCATCTTTGGCGTCGTCGATGTCGAACGCCGTGAGCGACGACTCGTCGAGGGTGGGCTTCTCGCTGGCGCAGGCGGCCAGCGAACAGAGTGCAACGAACGAAAGCGAACGAACAAACATCGGGGTGTCTCCGGAAATCGATTTGAAGCCTGGCCGCGTGAGCAAACGACGTGCCGCGTCATCGATTCGAGGGAGAAGTCGTGCGGCGGCTCAAGTCCCTACGCTTGCGAGGAAAGTCGCGAGGGATCTGCCGCGCTACACGTGTCGCAGGACGCCGATCGTGACATGCGCGCACCTCAGTGGCTGATCGAGTAGCCACATGATGGAGCCGGTCAGCGAAGGAGCCGCGGTCCGGCGGCGGGAGCGTCGGTCGTGGACGCGACCGGCTTGTGCAGGACCACCGTGCGACCGGCTTCGCGTCCAGCGGCGTGCGCACCGTCGAGGGTCATGGTGCGCTTGCGGGTGGTGACGCGTGGATGGCGTGCGCGATGGTGCCGATCCAGATCGGCATCGCCGACCCAGACGAGGCCCGTCTCGTGGAGCGTGATGCGATCGGCGAGCAGCTTGTCGCGGAAGCCGCCGATGACGCCCATCTGATACGAGAGCCGATCGCGACCGCTGCGCACGCGCGCGTCGCCGCGGTTCTCGCGCCACAGGCGATCCGCCGTGGCGAGGAGGAAACTGTAGACGTGCTCCGCCATGTCGACGTTGGGGCCCGTGCCGCTGATCTCGTAGGCGGTGCCGCGCTTGGCGAGCAGCGGCAGCCACACCGGAACGAGGATCACCTTCACGAAGAACAGCTCCGACAGCAGCGCGAGCACCGCACCCTCGACGCGATTGCCGCGCTTGGATGGATCGCCGATCTGGCGCACCACGTAGCGACGATCGCCCGGCGCGTCGACGTTGTGCCGCAGCATGAGCTCGTGCGCCTTCTGCATCGCGAGCTCGGCCTCGTTGCGATTGTCGCTGCCGGCGAGAGCGAGCAGCTTGCGAATGCGATCGAGCACCCGATCTCCCTCGGGCACATCGGCCGTGGGCGGGACGCCGCCGGCGCGCGCGTCGATGCCACGCTCTTCGCACACGCGGCGAAACGTGTCGCCGTGCGGTGGCTCGCCGCGCACCTGCAAGACTTCATCGCAATACTGGTGCGCGAGCTCGTGTTGCAGCACGGACATCACCTCGAGCCACGGTCGCTCGAGGACGAACGATCGCGAGAGCTCGATGCGCCGCTCCTGGGGGATCCAGCGTCCGAGCTTGGTGGTGCTGTCGACGAGCGCGAACACCGGCGCGGTGAGCTTGTCGCCGAACCGCGCGTAGTTCTCGAACTCGAACCGATTGCGTAGCTCGCGGAGGAGCGCGGCCTCGAGCTGAGCGGTGAGGACAGCCTGCACGCCCCGACTCTACGTCCCCCGTCTGACGCTGCCCACGTTGTAGAGTGCGCAGGTTGCGGCTCTGGGCTGTCATCCTCGCGAGCTATGTCGTGCTCGCGATCATCTGTGCAGCGGAGCCGGTCCTCGGGGACAGCTGGGGACACTTCGCACGAGCGCGCACGCCGCTGACGTGGGACGGCTTTGTCCGATCGATCGAGACAGCCTACGAGCACGGCAACCCACGCTGGGGGCAGATCCCGCTCGCGCTGTCATTTCGCGCGTGGTGGATCCCGGCGCTGATCTCGCCGCTCGCCATCCTCGGGACGCTCCTCGCGATGACCACCCTGCTGCGTGCGCGCTGGCCCGATCCGCGCGATCCCGACGACGCGAGGTTGTTCGTGCGCGTGCTCGCCGCTGCGATCGCCACGGCGCCACAGCTCGGCGCGATCTGGTTCTATCGCCCGATCTGTACGAACTACGTTTATCCGCTCGCGCTGCAACTGTTGTGGCTCGTGCCGTATCGGTTCCTCGCCGCGCGGCCCGGCGAGAAGAAGAGCGGCTCGATCCTGATCTCGATCCTGATCGCGATCGCGATCGTACCGCTCGGCGCGCTCGCGGGCGCGGGGAACGAGCACACCGGTATCGTCCTCGCGGTAGCGGCGATCGTGTGCATCGTGGTCGCGGCGAAGCGCGATCGCACGATCCCGCTGTGGTCCGTCACGGGACTCGCGTCGCTGATCGCCGGCTATGTCGTGCTCCTCACCGCACCGGGGCAGCTCGAGCGCTATCGCGGTGTGGCGGCCATGCAGCCGTCGATCATCCACTCGGTGATCGATCGCGGCGTCCTCGCAAACCTCGGCGCGCTCGGTCTCCTCGTCGCGTGGGCTAGCCCGATGCTGATCGTCGTCGGCGTCGCGGTGCATCGCGCGCGCTGGAGGCCGTCGCCCGCCGTGCGCGCCCGACTCTACGTGTACCTCGTGCTCGGCAGCGTCGCGTTCGGCACCGCGCTGCTCTCGCCGCGCTTCACGCCGCGCCTCTTGTTGGCGACGTCGACGATCCTCGCACTCGCGCTCGGCACGATCATGATCGAGCTCGAGTCCCACGAGCGCGCCGCGCGTTGGCTGCGCCGCGCGTGCATGGCGATCGTCGCGGTGTTCTTCGCCGCGTCACTCGTCGTCCACATCACGACGGGCGTCGAGGGCCGCGAACGGAGCGATCGACTCTCTCGCGCTGCGCTCGGGGCGGTGGTGCACGTTTCCCCCTACACGTTCGTGCTGCCGACGCCGTTCTCGTGGGGCGACGACCTGCGTGACGTGGCCGTGCAGAAGCGCACCGCGCGCAAGCTCGGGCTCGCGAAGATCGTCTACCAGTGACTCACGGCGCTGCTTCCTGCGCACCGATCGTCGCGAACGTCGATGGTGAGCGCAGGTTCGCGTGCTCCGCGGCGACCCACTCGGGCGACAGTGCACGCGCATAGACGCGGGGCTCGTCGACGCGCCCGCGCAAGAAGTACGCGCTGCCGTTCGATCCGATCGTGAACGGGTAGCCGCTCGACGTGCTCCCGATCTGCGAGATGCCGATCTGCTGGTTCTCGACGCCGTTCTTGTAGCCGCGCAGCACCTGCGCCGCGCGATCCACGACGACCATCACGTGCACCCACTCGTTCAACGTCTCGTCACCGACGGCGACCGAGCGGTTCATGTTGCCGTCGCCGACAAACACTCGCCAGTTGCCCGTGCCGAGCTCGATGTCGTAGCCCCTCTGGTCGGCTGACGCACCGCCCTTGAAGATCGGCATGTCGTAGAGGCCCTGGCTCTGGACGATGTAGACCCAGACCGAATAGCTAAACGACTGCGTCCCGAAATCGAGCGTGTCGTCATCGCCGTCGTCGCGGAGCATGTCGTTGATACCGTCGAAGCCGCGTCCCATGCCGGCGATGCCGTCCTGCAACACGGGCTGATTCGTCGCGCCGCTCGATGCGAGATCATGCTCGCCCGCGCTGTCGTGAGCCCGCGTTCCGACGGAGTCCGTCATGTGCCACACGGCGCGGAAGGTGCTCGGGGCCCACGTCGCGCGTGGCTCGTGCGAGCGCGTATCGCCGCCGTAGTACATGAACAGCGTCGTCGCCGGCTCGAGCGCCGGAACGCGGACCCACAGCGCGAGTGCGCCCGTGTTCTGGTCGAAGCGCTCGAGCTCGTACTCGAGGATCGTGTCGTTGGCCGTGGTGATGGTGATGTCGTGACCGTCGGCGCGAGCATGCATCGCGAGGTCGGTGTCCTCGGCGATCACGATGGCGACCACGAAGTCCTCGAGCGGAACCGTCTGTCCCGACGCCACGCTGATCCTCTTGCGATGCGTGTATCCGTCGAGCCAGTGCGGCGGCTCGGCGTCGATCTCGATCGCGTCGGCGCCCCCGTCACGCGGCGGCTGATCATCGGCTGTGAGGCGGGCATCGAAGCCGCAAGCTCCCACCAGGCACAGCAGCGCACGCCACATCGCACGAGATGTTACCCCGGAAGCAGCATCCCCGCGGCGACCGTCTCGTTGGTCACCTCGTCGATCAGCACGAACGAGCCGGTCGTGCGGTTCTCCTCGTAGGGATCGAAGACGATCGGCGCCATCGTCCGCACGCGGATGCGACCGAGATCGTTGAGCGACAGCGACATGGAGCCTTCGTGCGCGTGGCGTGCACCCGTCTGGATGTCGAGCCGGTACACCACTTCGTCGACGATGGCGCGCGTCGTGCGCGTCGTGTGCTTGAGCGCGTACCGGCCATTCGCCGACAGCGGGCGCTCGCTCATCCAGCACACCATCGCGTCGAGCTCTTGCGACACGACCGGTGCGCGACGGGGATTGGCGAGGAGGTCGCCGCGGCTGACATCGACGTTGTCGGCGAGGTGCACCGTGATCGACATCGGCGCGAACGCCGCGGCGAGCGATGTACCGCCTTGCTCGAGCTTCGCGACCTTCGTCGTACGGCCGCTGGGCAGCACCACGACCTCGTCGCCGGGACGCAGCACGCCGCCTGCGACCTGACCCGCGTAGCCGCGGTAGTCATGGTGCTTCTCGGACTGCGGGCGGATCACCCACTGCACGGGAAAGCGCACCGCGTCTGCGTCGCGCGCGCTGTCGAGCGGCACTGTCTCCAGGTGCTCGAGCAGCGTCGGGCCCGCGTACCACGGCAGATCCGCGCCGCGCTCGACGACGTTGGCACCCGTGAGCGCCGACAGCGGCAGCGTGGTGATCGCGGGCGACAGGTCCGCGACGAACGCGCGGATCTCGGCTTCGATCTCGCGGAACCGCGCCTCGCTCCACCCGACGAGATCCATCTTGTTCACCGCGAACACGACCTGCGGGATGCGCAACAGGTGCGCGATCAGCGCGTGGCGGCGCGACTGCTCGACGAGGCCGTGCCGCGCATCGACGAGGATGATCGCGAGCTGCGCCGTCGACGCACCCGTCACCATGTTGCGCGTGTACTGGATATGGCCCGGCGTGTCCGCGATGATGAACTTGCGGCGCACGGTGGCGAAGTAGCGATACGCGACGTCGATGGTGATGCCCTGCTCGCGCTCGGCGCGCAGGCCGTCGGTGAGCAGCGCGAGGTTCGTGCGCTCGTCGCCGCGCCGGCGCGACACGTCCTGCACGTGATCGAGCTGGTCTTCGAACGCGGTCTTCGTGTCGTAGAGCAGGCGGCCGATCAGCGTGGACTTGCCATCGTCGACGGAGCCCGCGGTGGTGAAGCGCAAGAGCTCGCTGTCGTCGGCGAGGCCCACGACGCGATCGTCATCTCTCGTCAGTGCAAGCGCGGCGGTCATCAGAAGTAGCCCTCGCGTTTCCGATCCTCCATCGAGGCCTCGGTGAATCGATCGTCGGCGCGCGTCGCACCGCGCTCGGTGATCCGCGCGGCCGCGACCTCGGCGATCACGTCGTCGAGCGTGCGCGCGGTCGAGAGCACCGCGCCCGTGCACGTCATGTCGCCGATGGTGCGGAAGCGAACCGTGCGTCGCTCGATACGCTCGCTCGGCAGCAGCTGCACGAACGGGTTGGCCGCGTAGTACATGCCATCGCGCACGAACACCTCGCGCTCGTGCGCGAAGTAGATCGATGGCAGCGGAATCTCCTCGAGCGCGATGTACTGCCACACGTCGAGCTCGGTCCAGTTCGACAGCGGGAACACGCGCAGGTGCTCGCCCTTCTTGATGCGCCCGTTGTAGAGCGACCACAGCTCGGGGCGCTGGTTCTTGGGGTTCCACTGCCCGAAATCATCGCGATGCGAAAAGATGCGCTCCTTGGCGCGAGCCCGCTCCTCGTCGCGGCGCGCGCCGCCGAACGCGGCGTCGAACTGGTGCTCCGCGATCGCCTCGAGCAGCGTGGTGGTCTGCAGGCGATTGCGCGATGCGCGCGGTCCGGTCTCCTCGGCCACGCGGCCCGCATCGATCGACGCTTGCACCGACGCGACGATCAGGCGCTCGCCGAGCCGCTCGACCTCCGCATCTCGATACGCGAGGGTCTCGGGGAAGTTGTGCCCGGTGTCCACGTGGAGCAGCGGGAACGGAAAGCGCGCGGGTCGGAACGCCTTCTCGGCGAGACGCAGAAGGACGATCGAGTCCTTCCCGCCGCTAAACAGAAGGCATGGACGTTCGCGCTCCGCGGCGAGCTCGCGGAGGATGTGGACAGACTCGTCTTCGAGAGTCTGGAGATGGGTTCTGTTATAGCGGATGACCGGAACCTACTCTGTTCCGCTATAACAGACAAGCCTCTACTGCGCGGCGTTCGTCGAGACGAGTCAACGCGCGCGGATCTGTAGCTCGGCGATCGCCGCCGCGTTCTGGCGCTCGAACATCTCGCGGTCCACGGACAGGACGATATCGGTCGCCTCGTCGGCGTACTCGCGTGCGCGCGGCGAGTCGTCGACGCGGTAGCCGAGCTTCTCGAACACGCGACGCGACGCGGTGTTCTCGGGCACCACCGATGCGTAGATGATGGCCAGCCCGGCGTCGCGAAAGCCGAACGCGGCGAGCATGAGCGCGAACCGCGTGCCGAGGCCTTTGCCCTGCAAGCTCGGCGCGGCGATCATGAAGGCAAACTCGGCAGCGCCGCGATCGAAGCCGCGCAGGTCGCCATCGCCGACGAGCTGCCCGTTGCACGACAACAGGAACGGGCGCGCTCCGCTCGACAACATGCCGGCGTAGATGTCGACGACCTCGGCCGGTGCGATGCGCTCGGCGTGACCCATGAGCGCTGCGTTGTGCGGCTCGTTGTAGCCGTCCGCGAGCGTGGTCGCGTGCGCGCGCACGTCGTCCAGCGTGGGCTCGATCGCGGTCAGCAGACCCACGGACGAGCGCCACTCGATGCGCCTTGGCTCGCTCACGCACGCAGCGTAGGCGCGATCCGAGTCCTATGAAACCGCGAGCTTGGTAGTTCGTCGTTGGTGGTGACCCGAAGGGTTTGCTACGTTGTGCTTCTTCCAGGAGCGTGCCGTGCTGTCGAGTGCCCTTTCCCACGTGGAGCTCGCGAGATTGACTCGCGAGTGGGCAGCTTTCGACAGCCGCACCATCGCGCCGCACGACTGACCGCAATCGCGTTGTTTGTCGTCGTGTAATCGCGCCCGCGTCCGCGGGTGCAGAAGGCGTGTGTCATGTCTGCTTCTGTCGATTTCTCTGCTCTGGAACTGGAAGTGCTCGCGAAGTGGAACCGCGAGAAGACGTTCGAACGTTCGCTCGAGCAACGCGCGGATGCTCCGCGCTACGTGTTCTACGACGGCCCACCGTTCGCGACGGGGCTGCCGCACTACGGACACTTGTTGACCTCGTACATGAAGGACGTCGTGCCGCGGTACCAGACCATGTGCGGCTTCTGTGTGCCTCGCCGATGGGGATGGGATTGTCATGGTCTTCCCGTCGAGCTCGAAGTGGAGAAAGAGCACGGGCTCGCGTCGCCAGCGGCGAGTGATGGCCCAGCGGTCGCCGCGTTCAACGATGCATGTCGCGGGCTCGTGCATCGCTACGCGCGCGAGTGGGAGAGCGTGATGACGCGCCTCGGTCGGTGGGTCAACTTCGAGGGCGCGTACAGCACGATGGATCCGGCGTACACCGAGTCCGTCGTGTGGGCGTTCGCGGAGCTACACGCGCGTGGCCTCGTGTACGAAGGCCAGAAGGTCGTCGCCTACTGCACGCGATGCCAGACGCCGCTCTCGAACTTCGAGACGCGGCTCGACGATGCGTATCGACCGCGCGTGGATCTCGCGGTGACCGTTCGCTTCCCGCTCGTCGGCGAACGCGGAGCGCTGCTCGCGTGGACCACCACGCCGTGGACGCTGCCCGCCAACGCCGCGCTCGCCGTGCATCCCGCGCTGACCTACGTGCGGATGGACGCAGCGAGCGACTCGGTGTGGCTCGCCGAGGGCGCGTGCGAACGCTACGACCTTGTGGGCTACGTCGAGGGTGCGCGTGCGCGTGGCGCGGAGCTCGCGGGGCGCTCGTGCGTGCCGCCGTTCGCGTACTTCGCCGCGAGCGTCCCGGTGCTCGTCGCCGAGTGGGTGAGCGCGCGAGATGGCACCGGCGTCGTCCATCTCGCGCCCGCGTTTGGCGAGGAGGATCAAGCCACGTGCGTCGCGCACGGTGTTCACGGCGAGAACCACGTCCGCGACGATGGAACGCTCGACGAGCGCGTGCGCGACTTCGCGGGTCTCGACGTGCTTGCCGCGAACGCCCCCGTCGCGCGTGCGCTCGCAGCGTCGGGGCGGCTGTTCGCGCGCGGTGACGTGCACCACGAGTATCCGCACTGCTGGCGCTGCGATCACCCGCTCGTGTATCGCGCCATGCCGAGCTGGTACGTGGCGGCGTCTCGGCTTCGCGAGCGGTTGCTCGCGTGCAACGCGAAGGTGCGCTGGGTTCCGCCGGAGCTCGGCGACAAGCGCTTCGCAGACTGGCTCGCCAACGCGCGCGATTGGGCGGTCTCGCGCAAGCGCTCGTGGGGCGCGCCGGTGCCCGTGTGGCGATGCTCGTCGTGCACGGCGACGCGCGTGGTGGGTTCGCGCGCGGAGCTCGAGCGGCTCTCGGGGCGCGCGGTGACGGACTGGCATCGGCCTGCCGTCGACGAGCACGTGCTCGCGTGCGAGTGTGGCGGCGAGCAGCGCCGCGTGCCCGACGTGCTGGACTGCTGGTTCGAGTCCGGTGCGATGCCGTTCGCGTCGCTTCACGCGCCGTTCGAGAATGCCGCAGAGTTTCGCGCGAGCTTTCCGGGAGACTTTGTCGCCGAGTACGTCGCGCAAACGCGCGGCTGGTTCTACACGATGCTCGTTCTCTCGACGGCGCTGTTCGACGAGCCGCCGTTCAAGAATGCGGTCTGTCACGGCGTTCTCCTCGGCGAGGACGGTCGCAAGATGTCCAAGCGCCTGCGCAACTATCCCGATCCAACGCTGCTCGTGCAGCAGCACGGCTCGGATGCACTGCGCGTCGCGCTGCTCACGTCCGGTGTCGTCGCCGGCGCGGATGCACGCTTCACGGCGCCGCCGGTGCGCGATGCAGTACGCCGCCTTCATCTGCCGTGGTGGAACGTCGTGCACCTCGTGACCGCGTACGCCGAGAGCGATGGCTACTCGCCCGGCGAGCTCGCACCTGCGAGCGCTCTCGATCGCGCGCTGTGGAGTGAAGCCGATCAGCTTCGCGCCGACGTGGAAGCCGCGATGGATCGCTTGGACTTCGCGGGTGCGTACGGCGCACTCGAGGGCTTCGTCACCACGCTGTCCACGTGGTACGTGCGCCTCGCCAAGCCCACGCTGTGGCGCGAAGGGCTCGACGCTCGCAAGCGCGCCACGTACGACGCGCTGTTCGGCGCACTCGCGCAGCTCTCGCTCGTGGCCGCGCCGTTCCTGCCGTTCCTCGCCGACGCGATGTACGCCGCCCTCGGCCACACGCGGTCGGTGCACCTCGAGGACTGGCCGCGACCGCGCGAGGTGGATGCGGTCGCGCTCGCCGACATGCAACGCGTGCGTGAGGTCGTGAACCTCGCGCGCTTCGTTCGCGAGAGCGCGGGTGTGAAGCATCGCCAACCACTTCGCGTGGCGCGCGTCGCCGGCTTGCCCGAGCCGACACTCGAGGTGCATCGCGAGCTGCTCGCCACCGAGCTCAACGTGAAGCGCGTCGAGCACCTTCACGTGGAGATGCGTCGTGAACCCGTGCTGGACTACAGCGCGCTCGGCAAGCGTCTGCGCTCGCAGCTCGGCGCGGTCAAGGCAGCGCTCGTCGCTGGCGACTTCGTCGAGAACGCGGATGGCTCCCTCGATGTCGCGGGTGTGACGCTGGCATCCAGTGAGGTCTCGTGGCGCACGCACGCCTCGAGCGATCGCGGCATGGCATCGCGCGGCGGCCTCGCTGTCTCGCTCGATCTCACGCTCGACGACGCGCTCGTGCGCGAGGCCTGGGCGCGCGAGCTCGTGCGCGCCGTCCAGGATCTGCGCAAGCGAGCGCGCCTGCGCTATGGCCAGCCCGTGGTCCTCGCGGTGATCGGTGATTCGCCCGAGCTGACCGCGATGCTCGATGCGTTCGCGCCGTGGGTGTCCGATCAATGCAGCGCGAGCGTGCAACGGACGCCGCTCGCATCACCGGTGCACGTCGCGTCCGCCGACGTGTGCAACACGAGCGTCACGCTGGCACTCGCTCCGGCGTGATCAGCCGATCCACGGTGCGGCGACGCCGCGTGCGATCCGCGCGACGGCACGCAGCGAGTCGCGCACCGAGAGCCGGGTCGCGTGGATCAGCGACAAGAGGCGCGCGTCGTCGCTGCTCGGCGATGCACCGCCGGAGGCGACCGATGCCGCGAGACGCGCACACACGAGCGACAGCGCGACGCCCGTTCCGCCGTAGCCCACGTTGAAGACGAGCGCGTCGTTCGCGGCGGAGGTGCGCACGATCGGAAGCCCGTTGTGCGTCGCGTGGAAGCGTCCGGTCCACGCGTGCTCGATCGGAACGCGCGCGTCGGGGAAGCTCCTCGCGATCTGCGCGGCGAGGGCGGGCCGCGCATCGAAGCCGTCGGGTGCGCGCAGCTTGTCGAGGCCGCCGTAGATCAAGCGTCCATCGTGCGTCCGGTGATACGTGGACTCGCGCGACACCTCGACGGTGAAGTCGCCGTCACGCGCGAGCGCACTCTCGTCGACGCGCGCGCTGGCGGCCATGTAGCTGTGCACGACGAGCGCGCGCGTGCGCTCGCCGATGTCGATCGACGACGTATACGCGTTCGTGCACAGCACGATCTTGTTCGCCTCGATGACCTTGCCGCTGGCGAGGTGGACGCGCGTGCCCTCCACACGTGTCACCGGCGTGCGCTCGCGAATCTGCACGCCGTGGTGGTCGGCGCGTTCGGCGAGCGCGACGGCGAGCTTGTATGGATGCAGCGTGTACGCGTCCATCTCGAGCACCGACAGGCCGGGTCGCACGCGACTCTCGACCACGCGGTGGCGCAGACCTACGCGCTCTATGCGGCGCACGAGCTCGCGGAGCGCTTCGTCGGACACGCGGGTCTGCGGCTGCAGCGCGAGCGTCACTGCGTCGAGCTCGCAGTCGAGCTTGTTCTTGCAGAGCGATCGAGCGAGCGCGTGAACGTCCGCGTTGATCCTCGCGGCACCCCACGCTTGCTCGGTGCAGCGCTCGGCGCCGAGGAGCCACACGGGGGCGGCGAGCGGTGAGAGAAACCCCGCGTTGCGGCCGCTCGCACCAAATCCGACACGCTCTGCCTCGAGGATGACGATGCGCGCGTGCGGAGAGCGCGTTCGCAGCTCGTTCGCGGTGGCAAGTCCGGCAAAGCCAGCGCCGAGGATGGCGAAGTCGGCCGTGTGCGGGAGCGGGAGATGTGCCCACCGATCTCGCCACTTCCCCTGCTGTTGCCAGTAGCTAGCCTTCACCCTCGATCGTGGAGCATATCCCGCCGACCGAGAGGATCGAACTTGTCCAGGTAGATCGAGGCGGGTATCGTCGAGAGGTGGTCGGGGACTTCGTCACACGCATCACGCTGTTGGTGCCCGCGCTGCTCGTAGCGGCGGGTTGTGCAAACGCCGAGAAGGGCGGCGCCACCGATGGCGGAACTGGCTCCGATGGCGGCGGTTCGGGCGACGCATCGTGCGGAGCGATGTGCGACGAGGATAACGATGGTGTCGTCGATGGTCTCGATCTGTGCCCCGGCACGTCGGCGCTCGGCACCGTCAACTCGAATGGCTGCTCCGACGCGCAGGTCGAGCCGGAGCTCGAGCCAACCTTCCCGCCGTTCAACCTGACGTGGACACCGACGGGCGCGCTCGGGCGGCCCGGTGGTCTCGTGTGGACGTACACCGGCATCGAGCGCGGCGAGCGGTTTCACATCTATTGGCTCGTCTGCGATGACCCGGCCACGCCATGCGGTCTCTCGCTCGACGGACCGATCGACGCGGCGGAGCAGTGGCAGTTCAGCGCCACGGACTCGGATCTCGTGAACGGTCGCTTGGTCTACACGAACACGACGCGCATCGTGCTCCACGACAACTCCACGCCGCAGCTCAGCGGTCGCTTGACGCTGACGATCGTGAATCAGAGCGACGCACCGATGAGCTGGTACGCGGCGAACTCGATGAACGTCACGTCGCGGATGGGAACGCACGGCGCCGAGATCACCGGCACGGGATACACGGTCACCGCGCTCGCCGAGGTCAAAGACGCGACCGGCCCGTGGACGCCGTACATGACGTACTACGACGCGGCTCCCACGCCGACCGCGGGTGGCGGCGTGTACACGTCGTTCGGCGGCTCGTTCTACAGCGAGTAGCCTTGGCTAGTTCCGCCAGCCGAGCTGGAACATCACGCGCTCGTCCGGGTTGCCCGGCGCGTTGCCGAGGCCGATGCCCGCGGCGAGACCGAAGTGCCACGCAGGCGTCGCGGCGAACCGCGCGCCGAGCGTGACCTCCGACGGTGCACCGGTCGCCGAGTTGCTCGAGATGGCGCGTGCACCGACGAGCTCGGGTCCGACGACGAGGCGGTTCTGGATCATGCGGACACCCGCGCCGACCGAGTAGCGCAGCTCGTTGCCGAACGTGAGGCCGGCGAGGCTGGTCTGCTCGTGAAGGAACGCGCTCGCCGTTGCCGCGTACGCGACGGGGCCCGCGCTGCCGGCGAGCATGATGCGCGGCTCCACACCGACGACGCCATCGCTCATGTAGTTCGTGCGCGAGCCGGTGGGCAGCGAGAAGCGAACACCCGCGGCGAGGCGGAGCGGGCTCGTCGCGCTGCCGAGCACGCGTGCGTCTGCGCCGACGAGCATGTCGCCAAAGGCGAACGTCGGTGCACCGAGCGTCATGCCGTTGAACGAGGCGTCGTCGCCACTCTGCGAGAGCGAGACGGGCGCGGTCGCGGACAAGCGGAAGCGATCGAACAAGCTGACGCTGCCGCCGACATGCACGATGTACGAGCGAGCGACGATGGTTCCGCGCACGTTGCCATCCGCGTCGTACGCGACGAGCGGGCTCGTGGCGAAGTCGTTCAGCATGCTGACGGCGACTTGGTTGTGGCCCGAGAGGTCGAGCGACTCGACGGTGAACCACGTGCTGTCCGCACCGGGCGCGTGCATGCGGTTGATCGAGCGAGAACCCGCAGGCTCCGCGAGAGCCGGCGCGATCGCGACGAGCGACGCAGCGGCTGCGGCGGCGACCGCGATGCGGCGACGGCCACCGAGGACGAGCGCGAACGCGACCATCACGAGCCAACCCGCGTTTCCGCCACCTGCGCTGCACCCATCGGTGCCGCCCGAGAGCGAGCCCGCATCGTCCACGACGGCGATCGACGTGGTCATGCCGCTGCTCGCGCCGAACGAGCCTTGCGCCGGATAGCGCACGCCGAACGTCTGCTGACCGCGCGCGGTGAGTGGAACCTCGACGACGACGCGACCATCGCGGAGCTCGCCGGTGGCGACCACCGTGGAGCCGTTCGTGATCTCGACGCGACCCGCCGGCGTGCCGACCTGCGCGCTGACGACGATCGTCACCGGCAGCGGCATGTCGATCGGCAGCTCGGTCGGTGCGGTCACCTCGAGCGTCGTCGGGATCGCATCGACAGTGAGCGATGCGACGAGCGGGACGTGGACGCCCGTGGCACCGAAGGACACGCCGAACGTGCCGACGACGGGCCCTGCGACGAGGACGGCATCGATGTAGCCGTCGTCGTCGGACGGCGCCATCGCGGTGGCGAGGCTCGCGGTTGCGCCGATGGTGGGCATCGATGCAGTCACCGTCACACCGGACACCGGGTTACCGAAGGAGTCGATCACGCGGAGCACGATCGGCTCGGCGAAGGCGGTGGTCGCCAGCGCGTGCTGTCCACCGCCGCTCTCGAGGACGATCGAGCCCGGCGCGGTCGGCGTGTTGGTCAGCGCGAACGCTGCCGTGACCTCGCCGACGGACGCCGTGACCTCGTAGGACGCGGCGGTCGTGTTGGCGATCGCGAGCACGTCACCGCTACCGTTTGCATCCGTCACGATCTCGCTGCGCGACAGCTGCGCCGAGGCGCCGGTCGCCGGAGCGGAGTACGTCACGGTCGCGTTCGGCACGCGGTTGTCGAACGCGTCGCGCACGGTGAGCGCGAGGGGGCGCGCGAAGGCGTGACCGACCTCGGTGCTCTGCGTCGCGGCATCGGCGGCCACGACGATAGCGGCCGGCGCGCCCGCGGTGTTCTCGAGCTCGAACGCGATCGGCATCGTCGCATCCTCGACGGTGGCGATGACGGTGTACGCACCGGTCACGGTGCCCGCGCTCGCGGGGACCTGCGCGTTGCCCGACGGGCCCGTGGTCGCAGCGGTCGCGACCATCGCCGTCGCACCCGAGGCAGGCGCGACGAACGTGACCTCGGCGTTGACGACGGCGTTGTGGAACTCGTCCTCGACGCGGACGACGAGGGGCTCGGCGAAGGCGGTGCCGACGATGGTCGACTGGTGATCGCCACCGACGAGCAGCAGCGTGGACGGCGGGCCTTGCAGGTTCTTCAGCGTGAAGGTGCCCGAGAGCCCCGCGATCGATGCGGTCACGACGTAGGTACCGACGGTGGTACCTGCGGTCGCGACGACCGACGTGCGGCCCGAGGCGCTGGTGGTGCCCGTGGCCGCGGACAACGTCGCCGTTGCTTGCGTTGCGGGCGCCGTGAAGGTGACGGCCGCGCCGGGAACGCGGTTGCCGTACTGATCACGAATCGTGACCCACAGCGGCGTGGAGAACGGATGCGCGACCTGCGCGTTCTGCGGCGTCGACAACTCGTCGACGGTGAGCGAGGCAGGCGCACTCGCGGTGTTGGTCAGCGCGAACGCGACCGACGAAGCACCACCGGCGAGCGCCGCGGTCACATCGTACGTACCGGTGCGCGTCGACGCGGTCGCCGTCGTGGTCGCGATGCCCATCGCATCCGTGAGCAGCGTCGGCGTGGCGAGCGTCGCGGTGGCGAGCTGATCCGGTGCCGCGAACATGACGGTCGCGTTGGGGACCGGGTTGTTGTTCGCGTCGAACACGCGCACGGCGAGCGGCGCGGCGAACGCGGTCGCGACCTTGGTCGACTGCGAGCCTCCGCCCGCGATCGCCAGGCGCACCGGCGCGCCTGCGGTGTTGGTCAGCGAGTACGCCGCCGGCGTGGTGACTCCGGCCACCGTCGCGTTCACGACGTAGGTCCCGGCGATCGCGTTGGCGTTGGCGGTCACGCGCGAGATTCCTGCGGCGTTGGTGAGCGACGGCGCGCCGAGCGTCGACGACGTTCCCGACGCCGGAGCCGTGAACGCCACCGCTGCGTTCGGCACGGGGTTATCGAAGCGATCCGCGACGCGAGCCGCGAGCGCGACAGCGAACGGCGCGAGCACCGTCGTGGTCTGGGGCGAGCTCGCCTCGGCGACCGTGATGGCGAACGGAACGTCCGCCGTGTTGGTCATCGGGAACGCGACATGGTTCGTGCCGGTCATCGACGCGTCGACCACGTACGAGCCGCTCGTCGACGAGGCGCTCGCGGTGATGCTCGCGCGACCTTCGCTGTCGGTCTTCACGGACGTCGCGGACAGCGCCGCGTTCGCAGCGGTCGACTGCGTGGTGAAGGTGACCCATGCATCGGGCGTCACGTTGCCACCGACGTCGCGAGCGATGACGACGAGCGGTGCGGCGAAGGCCGTCGCGACGACCGTGCTCTGGTTTGCACCGCTGACGATCTCGAGCAGCGCCGGCGCGGAGTGGACGTTGTGCAGCGTGAACGCGATCGAGTGACCACCGACGGTGGCGGTCACGGGGTAGTCGCCGACGAGCGAGTTCGCGACGGCGATCGTGCTCGCGCGTCCATCGGCGTCCGTGCTCGCCGACGTGGGCGTCAGGACCGCAGATGCGCGCGGGTTGAACGAGCTGAACACGACGGTCGCGCTCGGGACCGCATTCTCGAAGCGGTCGCGCACGACGACAGCCAGCGGCTCCGGGAACGTCGCGAGGATCTCGCGCGTCTGGTCATCGCCACCGGTGATCGCGATCGAGGCGGGAACGTCAGGCGTGTTGGTCAGCGCGTAGGTGACGGTGTGTCCACCCATCGAGGCGGTGACGGAGTAGCTGCCGGTGGAGGTGTTGGCGGTCGCAGTGACCGACGCATCGCCATCGTCGTTCGTGAGTGCGGAGCTCGCGACGGTCGCGCTCGCACCACTGCCGGGAGCCGCGAACGCGACCTCGGCGTCGGGGACGCGGTTGCCGTACGTGTCGACGACACGCGCGACGAGCGGAGCGGAGAAGGCCGTGTCGACCGTCGTGCTCTGCGTCGCGCCACCCGCGATCGAGAGCGCGGCGGGTGCACCGGCGAGGTTGGTCAGCGCGAACGTCGCGGATGCGCCCATGATCGATGCGGTCACGACGTGCGAGCCGCGCACCGTGTTCGCCGTCGCCAAGGCCTGCGTGGTGCCCGTGCCGTCGGTCGTGGCCGACGAGGACGACAGCGTCGCGGACGCGCCCGTCGCGGCCGGCGCAAACGTCACCGTGGCGTTCGGGACCACGTTGCCGTAGGTGTCGTCGACGCGAACCCGGAGCGGAGTCGCGAACGCGGTCGTGACGGTCGCTTGCTGCGCGCCGCCACCGATCGCGGTGATCGCCGTGGGCGCACCGGCGCGGTTCGTCGCGGTGAACTGGACCGAGGCCGTGCCCGCGGTCGCGGTGATCGAGTAGATCCCGGAGACGGTTCCGGCGGTGGCGGTCACCACGGCATTGCCGCCTGCGCTGGTGGTCGCGGGCGATCCGGCCAGCGTGGCGGTCGCGCCCGACGCCGGTGCAGTGAACGTCACCGAGGTGGACGGAATGGGGTTGTCGTACTGGTCGGAGACCTTGACGACCAGCGGGGTCACGAAGGGCTGCGCGACCGTCGGCGTCTGGAGATTGCCGCCGATGATGGCGACGTGCGCGGGAGCGCCTGGGATGTTGGTCAGTGTGAACGTCGCCGCGAGTCCGGGCATCGACGCCACGGCAACGGTGACCGGATAGGTTCCGGCGTAGATATTCGCGTTCGCGATCGTGCTCGCGCGGCCGCTCGTGCCGGTCACGAGCGACGGTGCAACGATCGCGCTCGGACCGCTCACCGGAGGAGCGACCACGAGCAATGTTCCTGGACGAAGGTTGCCGTACATGTCGCGCACCTCGACCTCGAGGGAGTCAGCGAACTGCGTCGCGACGGTCGTCGTCTGCGCCGCGGTCGTCGTGGTCGAGATCGATGACGGCGCACCGGGGAGGTTGGTCGCGGTGAGCTCGACGGAGGGCCCGGCGGCGTCCATGGCGGCGATCGTGTACGAACCCGCGACCGTTCCCGCGGTCGGAGAGATGCTCGCGATGCCGAGTGCGGACGTCGTCGCCGTGGGAGACATCGTCGCGGTCGCGCCCGCGCTCGGAGCGCTGAACGTGATCGCGCGACCTGCGATGGCGTTGCCGTGGATGTCGGTGAGCTTCACCTCGAGCGGGGCCGCAAACGCGGCGGCGACGGTCGGCGTCTGCGCGTCACCCGACCACACCGCGAGCGAGTGCGGCGCGGCGGGCGTGTTCGTGAGCGCGAAGGAAGCCGGTGTAACGACGTTCTCTGCCCAGGCCAGCATCGCGAAGCTGCCGGCGATGGTGTTCGCGGTGGGCGTGTACTGCGCTTCGCCGATGGTGTCCGTCGTCGTGACCTCCATGACCTGGCCGGTCGCGGATGCGCCGACGATGGGACGGTTGAACGTCACCGTCGCGCTCGGAACCGCGACGCCGAGCGAGTCGCGAACGAGGACGACGAGCGGCGCGAACGCCGTCTGCACTTGCGTGCTCTGCGGCGTTCCGGACACGACGGAGATCGTCGCGGGGGTGCCGATGTTCGTCAGCGCGAACGACGCCGCGCCGACCGAAGCGACGGTCGCGACGACGTTGTACGTGCCATTCGTTGCGTTCGCGGTGGCCGTCACCTGCGCGACGCCGCTCGCGTTCGTGATCGCCGAAGCCGCCGACAGCGTCGCGCGTGCCCCGGTTCCCGGACCCGCGAACGTCACCGTCACGCCGGGCACGGGGTTGTTGCTGGAGTCGCGCACCGTGACAGCGAGCGGGCTGCCGAACGCCGTCGAGATGCGCGTCGATTGCGCGCCACCCGAGGTGGCAGCGATCGACGTCGGAGCACCGAGGAACGATGCCGTGACGTCGCGCGCCGCGTTCATCGTCACCGTGCATTGGTTGGCCGTGCCCGCGCACGCGCCGGACCAGCCGAGGAACGTCGAACCGGCGCTCGGCGTCGCGGTGAGGACCACCTGCGAACCGTCGAGGAACTCGCCGCTGCACGTCGCGCCGCAGGCGATCGACATCGGCGCCGAGCTCACGGTACCTGCGGAGGGGTTCGTCGCCTTGGTCACCGTGAGCGTGCGCAGCGTGCCGAGGCTCGTGGTGTCGACGGGGGTGTTGTCGGTCGTGTCCGGATCGGTCGTGCCTGTCGTCGCGATCGTCGCCTGCATGACGAGCGAGCCGGATCCGGTGCCCGTCTTCGCGGTCGCGTTGATCGTGTACGTGAGCGTCTCGCCCACCGGCACCGTCACCGCGTGTCCGATCGCGCCCGTGCCCGTCATGGGGCAAACCGCTGCGCCCGAGGCGACGCAGCTCCAGCTCATCGACGCAGCTTGCGTCGGCAGCGGCACCGTCACCGTGCCCGCCGTCGCGAGCGGACCCGTGTTGGTGACGACCATCGTGTATTGCGTGCTCGCGCCCCAGCCCATCGCCGAGATGCCGTCCGTCAGCGTCGCGCCGAGGTTGGCGTAGGAGACGTTGTTGGTCACGGTGGTCTGCACCTTCGGACCGATCAGCGCGGACATCGAGGTCGCGTAGATCGAGTAGGTGCCATTCGTGATCACGGTGCCGTTGGCCGTTCCGCCCGGGATGTTCACGGACACGGTGAACGATCCGGTGGCGCCCGGCGCGAGCGTGCCGAGCGTGCAGGACAGCGTTCCCGTGCCGCCCGCAGCGGGCGTCGTGCAGGAGCCGGTCGTGCTGGCGAACGTGGTGCTCGGCGGCGTCGTGAAGTCGAGCTTGGTGTTGCTCGTCGTCGTGGTGCCGCCGTTCTTGTAGTTCAGCGTATAGGTGATCGCGGTGCCGGCGTTCGCTTGCTGCGGACCGGTAGCCCACGCGTAGAGACCCGGGATGCCAGATCCGACGCTGTCGAGGTAGACGCGTCCCCAGTGTCCGCCCGGCGAACAGCCGGTCGCGACCACGCGGAGCTCGACCGAGTCACCGATCGCGAGCTTCGCGTCGCCCGGCGCGATATCGACGAGCTGCCAGTCCGTGTACTGCGCTTGCTCGCCGCCGCTATCGGTGAAGTTCTTCCACGGAACGCCCGGCTGGCCGCTCGCGTTGAAGTCTTGGTAGAGCGTGATGCCCTTCGTGTTGTTGTGAAGCCGCACGAAGTAGTACGGCTGCTGCGTGTACGTGTGGCCCGGGTTCTGGAGAACCGGGGCGAGTGCGAAGCGGATGTGCGCTTTGTTGTCGATCGTGTCGATGTCACCGGCGGTGACGGTCATCGTCTGCGTCAGCGTGTTGGAGTTGGCGTTCTTGCCCGGCTCCGACGCGCTCTTGTAGTTGAGGCGAACGGCGCGGTTGCCGTACTTCGGGAAGCGGAAGGTTCCACCCGCGCCGATGTCGGGATCGACCTGGCTCTCGGGCGCCGCACCACCGACGATGAACGTCATCGGCGTGCCGCCACTGGTCAGGTTCAAGCTCGCCAGCGTTTGGGGGTTCGGCCGAATGTCGGAGATGGCCAAACCGATGTTGGTGGTGGGGATCCAGCCGCCCGTCGGCACGACGCCGATGGCGTCTGCCTCGAAGTCGCCGTTGCCCCAGACGGCTTGCTCCGTTTCAGAGGTCTCCGGCTCGTCTGGAGAGGACGAGCAGGCGGTCGCGATGAGGAGCAATACGAGCGGTGTACGCACGAACTCATGCACCGACCGGAATCAACTCTTCTTAACCTGCGCTTCACTTTGCGCGGCGCGGCTTTCGTGCCACCGCCATCGCTGTGTAGGCAACCGTTCAGTCGCGCCGGAGCTCGACGAGAATCTCTTGGTACTTCGTGCTCGCGATGTGTGCGAGCAGGTTTGGATACGCAGCGTCGCGATGGAACGTGATGTTGCCTGCGCCGCGCTCGCTCGCGATCGCCACCATCGCTGGCTCGAGTGCGGCAGCTTCCGCGAGAAGCGCGCTCCATGCGTCGTCTGCCTCGCGGAACGCGTGGCGGAAGCTCTCGTTCGCGAGCACCGCTCGATACACGTCGGGACGGTGCGTCTTCGCGTGCCAGAGGTAGTGCAGGATGAACAGCTTGAACTCCGCGTGCGGCACGCCGATCTCGAAGACCCGACCGCGATACTTCACGTAGACCTCGCGCGAGCGCGGCGCTTCGTCGCGGATCCACGGCCATAGATCGACGAGCGTGCGCGAGCCGTGAAAGTACGCGGCCCACTCGTCGAGGAGACCGTAGACGCCGTCGACTTGCGTGCCTTGTATCGCGGACGAGGGGCTCACGTATGTCGGAAAGCGAAACGCGCGCGCGTCGGGTGGAAACGTCTCCGCCATCTCGCGTGCGGGATAGCGGATCGTGTAGCGAACGAGCTGCGGCGCGCCGCTGATGTAGAAGCCCTCGCTGTCGACGGGCTGTGCCACGCGCGCTTCGGCTTGCAGCTGGTATCCGAGGCGGTGGCTGAGTGCGTGATACATCTCGTGCACCGCCGTCGAGGTGTACGGAGCGAGGTTCTCGACCGCGCCGTCGTCGAAGTACGACGCGAAGTCGCCGCTGCTCGTCAGCGTGAGCGTGCTCCTGCCAAAGACGAACTGGCGCGGCACCGAGTCCTCGGTGCGCAGGACCCAGCTCGCGGTCGGCGAGTAGCGATCGAGCAGCGCGCGGATCGCGGGGATATTGGCCTTGCCGTTGCCTGGCGAGTCGCGCACGTCGTGGTCGCGCAGGGTTCGCGAGCCCGGGCAGCCCGCGAGCGCGAGCAGCGCGATGGCGATTCGAGAGATTCGCACCCCTTCATGGTGCCACTTCGTCGACCGGCGAGCCGTACTATCGCTCTCGTGTCGCTCGACCTCCTCGCCGAACGTTGGCGCTCGCCGGCAACGTGGTCCGCGCTGTCTGTCGCGCGTTACATCGAGCTGCCCGGCTTGCTCGTTCCGAGCGCAGCGATCGCGATCCGCGACGCGGCGCGTGCGCTTGGAGTCGTGCGGCTCGCCACGGATCTCGTGCAAGCCGATCGACACCTCCTCGCTGCGAACGAGCTCACGCCGTGGCTCGACCTGTTGCAGTCCGATGCGTTCCGCGAGCTCGTCACGCTGGCGCTCGGTCGCGCGATGCCGCGCGGGCTCGTGGTCAACGCGTGGCGCATGAACCGCGGCGATCGCATGGGCGTTCACCCGGACGGCCCGCTCTATCGCGGCACGATCTCGCTCGGTCTCTGCGATACGTGGAGCGAGGACGACGGCGGCGCGATCGCGTTTGGCGACAAGGACGGCGACTCGTTCACGCCGACGCAGCGTTGGTATCCACGCCTCGGCGACGCACTCTTGTTCGCGCCCACCAAGGACAGCTGGCACTGCGTCGAGCCGGTGCGTGGCGAGACCACGCGCTACTCGCTGACGGGATGGTGGACCGAGCTCGCCGACGGCCTGACGCGCGGTCGCGATTAGAGGTTCAGCAGCGATGACTGGTTGAAGATCAACGCCTCGGGGTTCTGCTGGAGCACGGCAGAGACCGTGTCGCAAACAGTGCCGCCGAGGAAGATGCCGCCGAGGAGCGTGGGCGGGACCAAGCGGTCCGGACACACGTTGCCGATGTGGAGCTGGAGCAGATCGCCGAGCAGCCAGCGCGTGCGGCTGAGGCAGACAGCGCCGTGCGTGTTCCATCCCGCTTCGAAGATGAAGCCGAGCGGTGGCAGGAGCCCTTGCTTCTGGATCGGGCCGGGCGCGGGGAGGCGATCCCAGATGTTGATCATCGTGTTGTCCTCGGTGAACGAGGTGCCGTCGCCGCAGTAGTCGGCGCGCGCCGCGCGCGTGCACGTCTGATGAAGCGCGGAGAAGTCAGCGCCGCCGTAGCCGGTGAGCCACGGGCGATATCCCCAGCGGTAGCACTTGCCGATCGCAGCGCTCGTGCAGCCAAACGTGAAGTGCGTCGTAGACGGGACGCGATCGCCGGTGCCGTTCCACGTCATCGCGACGGGGATCGATGCTTGGCGGCCATCCTCGTCGGGATCGCAGGCATCGACCCACGCGTTCGTCGCGAACTGCTGGATGCGATAGAGGAACGTGTTGCCCGTGCCCGTCGGATCGTTCGCCGCGACCTCGGGCGTGACGGAGACGATCCGATACTCGACCTCGACGGTCTGCGTACCATCGGTCGCGTCGCCCACGATCCTCGCGTTCGCGAGTGCCGCGCCGCGCACGGTGACGCCATCGCGCACGGCGACGAGCTCGCCCTTCTCGACGCGAAGGTTCGCGAGCGGAGCACCGTCGAGCGTCGCGTTCGCATAGCGGAAGCCGAGGAGGGACATGCTCGAGAGCTCCACGCCTTGCAGCGTTTGCCCCTGCAGCTTCCGTCCCTGGAGCTTGCGACCTTGGAGCTTGCGACCCTCCTGCTCGACGACCGAGGTCTCGGGCTCGTCGAGCGGTTCGTCGAGCACGCACCCCATCGCCGAGAACATCATCGCTGCGGTGACGAAGATCTTCACCTCACCATCGTCGCATCACTGGCGCGCGGATCGATCGTTATCTTTGGGATGTCGTTGGGGTGGCGCAGATCCGGATTCCGGTATCGACGTCACGTCGCAGCGGATCGATCGGCTCGCGGTTGGCGCTGCGCGCCGAGATGCGTGCGTTGTACCAAGACCCACCGAGTGCGATCGGCTGAGACCCGGACCCGGTCAGCTCCCACACATTGCCCGCCATGTCGAAGAGGCCGAACGCGCTCGTCGTCGCAAACGAGCCGACCTCGTCGGGACCGTACGCGAGCGGTGCGCGGCCATAGGTTTCATCGATGTTGGCATCGTCGGGCCCGAGCTCGTTGCCGTGTGGGTAGGTCCTGCCGTCGGCACCACGTGCGGCGCGCTCCCACTCGCGATCGGTGCACATCCGTGCGTTCGGAACGCGACCGGTCGCGTGCAGCCATGCCGCAAAATGCGTCAGGTCCTCGACGACCACGCCGCCGATCGGAAATCTCATCCAGTCTTGCTCGGCGCGCTTCGTGCGGTCCTTGTAGCGGAAGCGCTCTCCCATCTCGGAGATGTACGTGTGGCTGTCGCGCGCGAACGTGAAGCGCCACCGCTTCGGAGCGACCTCGACGAGCAGGGGAGGGGTGCGCGCGCGCCGTTCGGTTGCGGGCAGTGAATCGAGAAACTCGATCCATTCAGCGACGGTGACCTCGTAGCGACCGATCAGATACGCGCCGGTCATCACCGCGTGGAGCGGCGCCGCGTTCATGAAGCCGATGCGAAGATCGGTCTCGTCGCGCGATCCGGACAGATACGTTCCCGCGGGGATGTAGACCATGCCGTCGGGC
This sequence comes from Pseudomonadota bacterium, assembly GCA_023428295.1. GTDB lineage: Bacteria > Myxococcota_A > Polyangia > Haliangiales > Haliangiaceae > JABFXX01. The sequence continues at coordinate 20,277 of JAEYYV010000392.1, read as the reverse complement.
ACGCTGTCGGCACGCGGAAGATCCAACACGAGCTCGTGCGTCTTGCCGCGCTCGAGGAGCACGGGCAGTCGCGTCGTCGCAAAACCGGGGGCCTCGGCGACGAGCACCACGTGTCCCGGCGCCATCGCGGTCGGCGAGCGCGGGTTCGTCCAGATCGCTTGCTCGCCCGGTCGGTCGATGCTCACGCGCGCGTCACTCGGTGTGACGACGAGCGACACGCGCGCGTCCGCGGCGAGCTCGGCGGCGTGATATCCGCTGCCGCGCAGCTCCTCTGCGTACTGGGTCGCGTTCTCGACGTCATGACGCCGCTCCGCGATCAGGAAGCGCTCGAAGAACAGGTCGGCGATCGCGGCGCGTACGCTCTCGCGCGCCGGATCGATCGCGAGTGCGGTCCTGAGCAGGCTCGTCGCGTCGCGATACGCTCTGGCCTCGTCGGCGGTGCGTCCATCGACGTCGGTGCGCCACAGCGCTTCGGCTTCGTCCCATCGTTCCGCGTCGAACAGCTCGAACGCGCGCGCGCGTCCCGCGTCGATCCGCGTCGTCACCGCGCGCGCACTCTCGATCTGGGTGCGCGCCTTGCTCAGCTGCGCCGCGACCGAGTCGTCGACCTGGCGCTCCGCGCGCGCGCGCAGATGCAAGCCCACCGCGATCGCACTCGACCCGACGAGCGCGGTCACGCCGATCGCCACGAACCATCGCTGACGCTCGGCGGTGCGGCCCGCGTCGAGAAAGTCCACCTCGCGCGGCGCGAGCTCGTCGCGCGCGAGCACGCGTGCTTCGGCGAGTTGGCGACGCTTCCACAAGAGGTCCCGCGGACGACCCGCGCGTTCCCACTCGGTCGTCGCCACCTCGAGCCGCTTGTGAATCGCACGCGCGGCCGCGCCCGTCTGCCGCCACTCTTGCAGCGTCGACCAGCTCGCGAGCAGCGCTTCGTGCGCGATCTCGTACGCACCGTGCTGATCGTTGTTCGCGACGACGATGCGCCCGCGCACCATCACCTCGAGTGCGCGCCGCTCCGCTGCGTCGGACAGTAGCTCCGCTTCGGTCCTGCGCGCGCGCGTGCCGTCGGCGGTGACGAGCCGCAACAGCAGCCGTCGCGCGGCATCGCGCTCTTGCGCGTCGAGCCCCGCGAGCAAGCGATCCGCGTGCCGTGCGAGCGCGCCTTCCACGCCTCCCACTGCGGCCAGTGCGTCGGCGCGGATCACCTTCGCTTCGCGATCGCGCGCTTCCCACAGCTCGGCGAGCGCGAACTGAAGGAGCGGCAAGCCGCCGGGGGCTCGCTCGGTTTCTTCGACGAGCGAATCGACGAGCGCGTCGGACTCGAACGTGACGCCCTTCGCTGCCGCGGGATGGACGATCGCTTCGCGAAGTCGCTCGCCGACCAGTGGTCGCAAGAAGTACAGCGCGCGTCCCAGCTCGTCTCCGAGCGGTGGCACCGCTGCGAGTCGCGTCAGGAAGTCCGATCGCACCGTCGCGAGCACGCGCACCGACGGCACGTTCACCGCGAGCGCGGCCAGCACCCCGGCGACGATCCTCGCGTCCTCGGGCTCTGCGAGCGCGAGCAGCTCCTCGAGCTGATCGACAAACAGCAGCAGCGTGCGGTCCGCTCCGCCGACGATGTGCTTGCGGATCATGCGCGCCACCGACGACGGCGTGTCTCGCATCATCGTCACGAGCTCCGCTTCGTCGAGCCCCGACCACGCCGCGATCGCCGCCGCGAACGTCTGCACGGGCCACCGTCCGGGCATCACGTCCACGCGCGTCCATCCCTCGTTCTCGACGAGAAACGGCAACACCCCTGCGCGGCACACCGACGACTTGCCGGTCCCGGAGTCTCCACCCACCACCACGAGCGGCTCCGTTCGCACGCGATCCACGAGCTCGCGAATCTCCGTGCGCCGCCCGAAGAACAGCGCGCCGTGCGTCGCCTCGAACGCCGCGAGCCCGCGGTACGGGTTGCCCTCGGGGACGGCGAGCGACGTCTTCGGTGCCGCGCACTCCTCGAGCGCCGCGACGAGGGCATCCGCCGACGCGAATCGCGCACCTGCATCGCGCTCGACGAGCCGATCGACGATCGCCGCGAGCGCCCGGTCACACGCGGGTGCGATCTCGGCGAGCCGCGGAATGTCCGCGTGCTGGATCGCATCGCCGAGCTCTGCCATCCCGAGCCCGCGATGCGGCGCGTTCCCCGCGATCAGCTCGTACAGCAAGATGCCCAGCGCGTAGAGATCCGATCGCCGCGTCGCCGGCTCTCCTCGCCACAGCTCGGGCGCCATGTACAGCGGCGTCCCTCCGTCGGGCGGGCTGCCATACGCGAACGGATTGGACGGCGCGTTGTCATCGGACACCGACGCAGCCGCCGACAGCGGCGCGTTGATCGAGTCCTCCACCGAGCCGTCGATGTCCACCGCCACTGCGCCACGTGGCCGCGCGTCGATCGTCTGATCGATTCGCACGTGGGACACGCGCGTGCGCTCGCGCGGCGGCGCCACGACGGGCTCCATCATGCTCGCGTCGATCACCCGTGCGAGTCCAAAGTCGAGCAGCTTCCCGCGCACGTCGTCGGTGAGCATCGCGTTCGCGGGCTTCACGTCACGATGCAGGACGCCGCACCGATGCGCTGCCGCCAACCCGCGCGCGAGGTCGAGCGCCAACGACAGCGCGAGCGCCGGTGCCACCGGCCGCTCGACCCGATCGAGGCTCCGCCCGCGCACGTACTCCGAAACGAGATACGGATGTCCCGCCGACTCCGCGACGCGATAGATCGCGACCACGTTCGGGTGCTGCAGCCGTGCGATGGCGCGCGCTTCCTCGAACACGCGGCTCTTCGCGGCCGCGCCCTCGGACGCATCCACGAACTTCACCGCGACGTGACGATCGAGCAGCGTGTCGTGCGCGAGATACACCCGTCCCATCGCGCCGCGCCCGAGCATCCGGACGAGCCGGTACTCCTCGAGTTGTTCGGGGGGACTCCACTCCTCCGCCAACGATCGTTTGTATCACGGTGCTTCGCGTCGACGGCTGGAGCAAAACACGGCACCCGCCGCCTCCGTCGTCGACTCAGAAAACATCGCGCACATTTCATTCCTGTTTGCATAGTGTTCTGTTGACACTATTTGTTCGCCATGACTTCGCTCCTGCTAGGCGTATACGCCGCTCATCCCGATCACGATCCACACGGCGCTCCCGTGACGCGACGGGCGGTTCAACTCGGACTGCGTGCTCGCAATCGGCAGAGCGCGTGTAACGAGGGGCGTGTTCGCGAGCTGGATCAAACCGAGCCCGAAAACGAAAAAGGCAGCCTGTCGCTGCCTCTTACGTGGTGGAGATTAGGGGGATCGAACCCCTGACCTCGTGAATGCCATTCACGCGCTCTCCCAGCTGAGCTAAATCCCCGGGTAGGACGCGTTTACTACGGGAGAGACCCGAGGCTGTCAAGGTCAGTCTCGCGATGTTCGCGGAACCATTTGCCGCGTGGTCCTGCCGACGCGCCCTTAGCGTTGCATCGACTTGCGCACGTCCTCTTCGAACGAGTTGCGAATGAGATCCACCGTCGCCTGGCGGAGGCGCTGCTTCGTGCCGATGAACGCCGGCTTCGAGAGGGCCGCGAGGCGCTTGGCATCGGCGAGCGCGGTGGCGGCGAGGGCGTCGGCGGGGACGACCGCATCCACGTAGCCGGCGGTCCGCGCGTCGGCCGGCGTGTAGATGGTGGCGAGCAGGGTGGCGCGCGTGAGCTCCGTCGGCAGGAGGCGGGCGCGCGCGAGCTCCATCGCGAGCACCGGGACGGGCATACCGATCGCGACCTCGTTGAGGCCGATCTTGTAGGGGCCATCCGCGGCGATGCGGTGATCACCCGTGAGCACGACGAGCGCACCGCCCGCGAGCGAGTGGCCGGTGGCCGCGATGACGAGCGGAAGCGGCAGCTCGAAGAGGCGGAGCAGCAGGTCGGAGCCGCGACGGAGCAGATCGATCGCTTGATCCGGCCCCGACATCATCACGCGCAGATCGAAGCCCGCGCAGAACTTGTCGGGGCGACCCGCGAGGATGACGGCGCCCGCTTCGGACTTCGCGCGCTCGAGGGCGGCGACGACTTGCTCGATCATCGCGACCGAGAGTGCGTTCGCTTTGCCATCGTCCATCGTGATGGTGGCGACGTTGTCGACGAGCTCGTAGCGGACGATCGAATCGGTCATGCGCGCGAACCTACCGCACGATTGGTTGCTCGGTCAGTCGTCGGAGGTCGGCTTCGCCGGAACGTCGTCGGGATGCATGTACTCGGCGAGATCCTCGTCGTCGTCCTCGAAGGAGATGCCGCCCTTGCGAAGCGGATCCTTGGGCAGCGGGACGCGGCGCGGTGGCGCTGCTTCGCGCGGCGCGGGCTCTTCTTCCGCAGCGGCGGGGTTGGTCGGGCGCCACACACGCGCGGCGGGCTTGGCCGGCTTCGGTGGCGTCCATCGCGCGGAGCTCGTCGTGCCGTCGTCGCGATCGCGCGCCCGCGTGTCGAAGCGACTGCGCGACGATGGTTGCGCGACCTCGCGCTCGTAGCCTGCGTCGGCGTCGTCGCCGTCGATCTCGTCGAGCTCGCGCAACGCAGCGCGTGCCTCGGGCAGCTCGTCGGGATCGATCTCGCCGCGGCGCACGAGGTCGAGCACGATCTCGCCGAGCTGGATCAGCGCGTCGTTGCGGCGCGCGTCGGAGCGGTAGCTGTCAAAGCGCTCCCGCACGGCGGGCAAGCCTTCGCGAACGCCTCGCTCCAGCGCCTCACGCACACCTCCCGCTTGGGCGATCGCCGAGCGAAGGAGCGTGCCGAGAGTTCCGCGAATTTCGGGGGGGCGGCGCTTGGGGGCCATAAATCGGAGCCTACGCTGGATTCCGGGTGCGTGTTACCGTCGCCGCACGTGCGGTCCGCGTTCACGATCGGCCTGGCCTTGTGCGCGCTCGGTGGGGTTGGCTGTCCGCCGCCCGAGCCCACGCGACCACTGCCTCCCGTGTCGACGGGCCAGGTGCGCGTACGCGTGTTCACCGAGCCGTCGCCCGTGCGCATGGTGGTGGGCGCCGAGCGCTCCGTGTTCGTGGCGACCGGCGATGACCTCGAGCGGTTCGACGATGGCGGCGGCGTGTTCGCGCTATCGAGCGCCACCAAGCGCGAGCGATCCACGGTGTTCGCGCTCGGTCCCGATCCGGAGCGCAAGATCGTGTGGATCCTGTCGGACACCGGCGTCGGCCGATACGACTCGCTGACCGAGACGTACGACGAGCTGCTCGATCCACCCGCGTCGATCGGCCTCGACTTCGCCACGCTCGAGAAAGACGGCGGCGCATCGATCGCGTCGGCGAGCGACGGCGGCGCGTGGATCGGAACCGCGAAGGGCCTGCTCTACGTGAGCGCGCAAGGCGGGTGGACCACCACGGCGATCAAGGATCCGATCAAAGCGGTCGTGCGCGACCGCGCGGGCTGGCTGTGGATCGCCACCACGACCGGGCTCATCGCGCGCGATCCCAACGGCACGAGCGCGCATATCGGAGCAGGGCAGGGGCTCATCGTCAGCTCGCCGCGCTTGCTGGTCGAGCTGCCCGGCGATCGCATGCTCGTGATCGGCGCCGACGAGCAAGGCAAGGAGCGCGTCGCGTTCGGCAAAGGAATGGCGTGGCACACGTATCGCGCGCTTCCCGATGCGCGATGGGACGCGGCGACCAAGCGCGGGAACGGCGCTGTCGTGATGGGCAACGGTCGTGTCTATCGCATCGGCCCCGTCGAGCCAAACGCCGTGCGTCCACTCGCGCGCGACGGGATGCGCCTCGTGCCCGTCACCGTCGGTGCACCGCCCGAGTGGGTGATCGATCCGATCGATCTCGTGGTTCCGCCCGGCGCGACGAGCCTCGGCGCCGTCGACGATCAGCTGATGATCGGCACGCGGGATCTCGGCACCGCGCGCTTCATCATGTCCAAGGACGGCCGCGCTCATCCGCGCGATTGGCTGCGCCGCCGCCAGATGTTCCAGGACGCGACCACCTTGTCCGTCGCGTGCAGCGGCATCGACGATTGCTGGATCGCCACCGGCGCCCGACAAGCGTGGCACTGGACCGGATCGCGGTTTGTCGCGGGCGGTCCGGATCAAGTCGTCCTCGGCGTCGTGCGCGATCCAGGCGGAACCATCTACGCGCTGCATCGCACCGGCACGGAGGCGACCGCGCATCTCTCGCGCATCGATCGCAACGGCGCGTGGACCGCAGTTCCCGGCGTCAGCGTGCAAACGCCCGGGGCTGCCGCGGAGATCAGCTTCGCGCGCTTCGCATCGCCGACGTCGCTGTGGGTCGGCCTTCGCTATCGCGATGGCATCGAGCGCCGTCCGTACGGCCTCGCCGTCATCGACACGTCGAGCGGCAAGGTCGCGTATCACCGCACCGGCGAGACCTCGTCGGCGGCCAGCTCGATGCTGCCGATTCCTGTCGGCATCGTCGATGGCGACGTGCGCGGCGAGACCACGTGGTTTGCCACGAACGAAGGCGTCGGCCGCTTGCTCGACGGACAGGTGCGCATGTGGACCGAAGCCGATGGTCTGCAGTCCGAGCTCGCGCGAGCGGTCACGATCGCTCCGAACAATCAGGTGGTCGTCGCCACCGGAGCCGGCGCTGCGATCTGGAACGAGAAAGCGTGGGAGTTTCCTGCAGCGCTTCGCTTCGAGATCAACGATGTCGTCGCCACGCGCAATGGCTACGTGTGGATGGCCACGGAGCGCGGCATCGCCGCGTGGGATGGTCAGAAGGTCCGCCGCGTCGACATGCGGCGCGGCCTCGCGGAGAACCAGATCCTCGACGTCGCGGTCGATCAGTTCGATCGCGTGTGGGCACGCGGGGTTGGTTCGCTGACGTTGATCTCTCAATAACGTCGTAGACCGGAAATAGCGCCCCGCGGATCGTGCGTTACTGTCTGGCCATGACGCCATACCAGGGAGTGTGGAAGGGGACGCTTCTCGGGCTCGCGAATGTCGTCGTCATCGCGTTGGGCCTCGCGATCCCCGCGCAGGACAACGCCGTGTTCATGCTCGTCATGATCTTCGGCGCCGTTCCGGGCGCGGTGCTCGGCCTCCTGCTCGGCTTGGTCGCGGGCGGGTTCCCCAAGCTCGCCATCCCGGCGCGCCTCGCGATGTTGATCCTGCCGGCGCTCGGTCTCGTGTACCTCCTCGCCGACGAGTACTCGCTCCACGACCACATCGTCCTCGCGATGATCCCGACGCTGGTCGCTGCCTCGATCCTCGAGCGCTGGACGCGCTGGCGTGAAGCGCCACCGCTCCCGATCGCACACGTCGCGTGACGGATCCCCGCACGTACGACACCGCCGGCGTCACGCTCGACGTTCGCTGGTAGTCAGCGCGTAGTCTTTGCCATCGACGGACGCTTCGTGCGGTACGTCGCGTCGATGTAGTCCATGAGCTCGAGGAAGTTCGACTCCATCTGCGCCGGCCCGCCGAGCGGAGCGTCCGTGTAGAACGTTCCGCCCTCGCACCGATCGCCCGTGGGATCGACAGGAACGCCATCCATTTGCGGGCGGCAGCGACCATCGACGTACACGATGATGAACTTCTGGAACCGCACCGCGAGCTCGCGATCCGAGATCATGTACAGCGCGAAGATGCTCGAGAGATCCACGAGGTCCTGCGGCTGCTGTCCGTAGCCGTGCAGGAAGTACACGACGGGATAGCGCACGTTCGCGTTGGCCGGATCCTCGTAGCCCGGTGGCAAGAAGATGCCGAACGGGCTCTGGCGCCCCGTCGTCACCGACGTGTGGACGAGGTCCTTGATGATCTTTCCACCATCGAGCGTGTCGCTGCGATCACCGTCGGGCCAGCGCTTGTCGAGCCACGCGAATGCGGTCTGTGCGCGATTGATGATCTGCACCGCCGTGCCGACGTGGCGCCCATCGCCGCGCTCGATCTCTGCGTTCGACGCGTCGGGGTTGCCGTAGCGCACGTAGAGATTCTTGGGCATCTCGGTCCAATCGATCTCGGTGAAGTCGTACGCGGCCTCCGACTCGGTGTGCGTCAGCTGGCGGAAGCTGTCGTAGACGCCGAACGGCACGTTGTACTTCGCCATCAAGCCACCGACGGTGGTGTTGACGCCGAGCGAGTTGTTCAAGAAGTCGCGGATCCCCGCGTCGAACCAGAACGAGATGTGCTGCTGCTGCGCGGGCGTGAGCTTCGCGAAGTTCCGGAGCGTGTCGCTCTCGTACCAGCGCTCGATGTTCGGCGAGAGGTCCCACTGGTTGTTGCCCTGGCCGTAGTCGTAGCAACCAGGTGCGGAGCCCGCGGGACATCCCTCGGCGACACCGTCGAGGCCGACGTCTTCGTACGGCTCGCCGATGTCGTAGTCGCCGTTGCCCTCGGTGCCGAGCGGGTTGCGCAGGTAGTGGTAGTTGTCCTTCGCCGGATCCGGGTTGGTCACCGGGTCGTAGCCGGGCTCGTCCTTGTCTGCCTTGCCGTCGGTGCCGACGTCGCTGAATGGCTCGAACGCATTGGTGATGACGGGCTCGCCCGCATCGCGCTTGCCGTTGCCGTTCAGATCGACAGCGAGGAGCACCTCGGCCGGATCGTTGTGGGTTGCGCTGTCGTCGAACACGCCGAGCATGCCGCCCTTGTCGACGCCGTCGCAGAACGTGATCACGGGCTTGCTGCCGTCGGGGTTAAACTCGCGATCGTAGAAGTTCTGCAGGACGATCGGGTTCGCGCAGCGCTCTGCCGGCGTCTGCGCGAGGAACGCGCTATCCACACCGGGCGGTGCGTACGGATTCTCGGGGTTGTAGTGCGCCGGGTTCGACAGCGCGCGAGCGAGATCGCGAGATGCGCGCACGTACAAGCTGCGGCGCAGCGTGAGGCCCACGCCATCGCCCGCCTGCGCGATCTGGTGCTCGTAATCCCCGACGATCTCGAACTGGTCCGCTCGCGTGGTAGCCACGGGGCACAGCTGGCCGATGTTGCCGCGACCGGCCGCTTGATCCTCTGCCGTGCAGAAGCCGCCATAGAGGTAGTCGCGCACCATCGCGAGGAAGTAGACCTGCGATGGCCCCGGATCGCCGCCGATGTTCGCCACGATGTCGAAGCGCTCGGGGTGGCGCATGCCGATCGAGTTGGCCGCGAAGCCGCCCATCGAGATGCCGATGATCGCGTTCCACTTGAACTCCTCGTCAACGAGCTCGCCCGCGTTGTCGGCGACCACGACCTGATACGTGGTGAGCTCGCCCGCGCGGAACGACACGCGCGATGCAAACGCGCTCTCTTGATCGAGGGTGCGGTTCGACACGGCGGGGAAGAACGGCGCGTCCTGTCCCGCGCGCTTGGCCACGATGCGCACGTCGCGCGGCTGCGCGGTCTTGGGGGCGCGCGAGCTCTTGAACGGGAGGGTCAGGAGGAACGGTCGATCCGACCACGTGCCCTCCGCGCCGAACGACACCGCGGGCCCCAGCGCCGTGTACCCGGCGGGCACGATGTCGGGCGCGCACTCGATGGACACCTCGCCGGATGGCAGCGTGGTCTTGGCTTCGGCTGCGATCGCTGCGCCGCGAAGATCCGCGCCGCCGTCGGCCGTGACTTCGACCGGCGAGTCCACTCCGAGCACCCCGCTCGTGCCGGTTCCACATTTGATCGCGGTGGACTCGTTGTCCCCGCAGCCCGTGGCGATCGATGAAACCGAGACAAGCGCAGCGAACGCCGCGCGTGCAAACAGACGGGTCCCCATCATGTGGGCGGCAGCGTACACGCAGGCAAGCGAAACTCCACCACAAACGTGACGCGACGAGATCGCTCGTGACGTAGGCCAAAAGTTGCCCACGCAGTGCCGATCCGTAGTGTCGAGAGAGGTGCCGAAGCCACTCGCCGATATGCACGTGCCACCGGCTGTTCGCCGGTGGACCACGCGGGCGGCGCTAGCGATCGTCGTGGCCGCTGTCATCGGCTACCTGCCGGGGCAGGTGATGCGCCGCGATCCACGCGCGGCAAAGATCGAGGCACAGCTCGCGGATCTCGACGTCGAGGCAAAGGAGCTCGCCGCGCGCAACGCCGAGCTCGTCCGCGAGATCGAGGCGCTACGGACCGACGTCGGTGCGATCGAGGATCGCGCCCGTGCGGACCTCGGCATGGTGTACCCCGACGAGATCGTGCTGCGCGTCGCAGCCCCGAGCCAGGTGACTCCGTAGATGTCGATCACCCAGATCCGGCGCATGAAGCGAACGCTGCGGCGCGCGCTCAAGGTCTCCGTGGGCGCGATCGCCGGCGCGGTCGCGTGCGGCGTCGTCGCCGTGGGCGGCGCGGACGGCGCCGCGATCCTCGCCACCTCGCCGAGCGTCGCGATGACGATGATCGTCGTCGGCATCGCGGCCCTCGTCGCGACCGCGGTGATTCGCCGCGTGCAGTACTCGCCTCCGTCGGCGCGCGCACAACGCGCGAGCTACTGGCTCGCCGCCGCGACGGATCTCGCCGACCTCGAGCTCTCGCTGACGCTGATCGCGGGCGGTCACACGATCATCGCCGTCACGGGCGGCCTCGAGTCGCCGGCGTACCCGATGCTGTACGGGCTCGTCGCGTTCGCGATGACGGTGCTCGCGCGGCCCGGTGCGATCGGCACGCTCGCCGCCGCGCTCCTCCTCGAGGGCGCCTTGCTCGCGCGCACGGGCCTCACGGAGGCCAACATCACGCTCGCTGCGATTCACGTCGCCTGTCTCGTCGGCGCCGCGCTCGCGCACATCCTCTTGCTCCGCGGAGTCACCGCTCGCTATCGCCGCCGCCGCGCTGCGCGTCTCGAGGAAGAGCTGTCCGCGCTCAAGGACAGCGCGCGCGACTACCGCCTGATCGCCGCCGCGCTCGGCCCCGCGAGCCGTGCTCCGCGTGCGCGCGATGAAGAGGAGCGCCTGCTCGCGATCGGTGGTGTCGAGATGATCGGCGACTCCGCGAGCTGGGTGCTCTCGACGCTGAAGCGCTCGCTCCACGCACGCACCGTCGCGCTGCTGTGGCTCGACGACGATGGCGAGCGGATCAAGCTCAAAGAGGTCGCCTCCGACGCCGACGACATCACCGAGCAACCGCGCCTCGCGCACGCCGGTATCCTCGGCGCGATCGTTCGCGATCGCTCGCCGCTGCTCTGCGCTGCCACCAAGCCCGGGCAGCTCACCTATTACGAAGGTGGCCGCGCGGGTGTAGCGCTCGTGGCCGTGCCGATCATCGAGCACGGGCATCTCCGCGGCATCCTCGCCGCCGATCGCGACACCCCGTTCACCGAAGCGGATCGCGATCTCCTCGCCGAAGCGAGCCACCAGGTGCTGCGCGTCGTGCAATCCGAGCAGGTCTTCCGCGCCGTCGAGCGCGCGAAGTACGAACACGAGCGGTTCTATCAAGCGACTGCGCTGCTCGGTCGCGCGCTCACGCCCGAGCAGGTCATGGAGACCGCGTTCGATGCAGCCGCTGCGATCTGCGACTACGACGTCGCCGTCATCGCGCTGTACGAGAAGGATCGCCAGAAGCACCGTGTCGCCTCCGTGCGCATCCGTCCGTCGGGCGAGGGCCTCATCGACAAGCACTCGCTCCTCGATCTCGAGTTCAAGGACAACGCGGGCCTCGCGTCCATGGTCGTCAAGAACCGCCACTACCTGCCGTCGGGCGGCGAACCGCGCGAGCTGTCCGCGCCGATCTTCACGCGCAAGGTGAAGCTCGACGACGCGAAGTCCCTCCTCGTGCTGCCGCTCCTCGCAGCCGACGAGCCCGTCGGTACGCTCACGCTCGTCGCACGCGCGGAGAAGCGCTTCGGCAAAGACGTGCGCGAGATGCTCGCGGTGATCGCGAACCAAGTCGCCATCTCCCTGCAGAACGGCTTCCTCTACAAGCAAATGGAGACGATGGCGACGACCGACGGTCTCACCGGGCTCACCAATCACCGCACGTTCCAGCAGAAGTTCGCCGAGATGCTCGAGCGCGGCGCGCGCCACAATCACAAGGTCGCGCTGCTCCTCTGCGACGTCGACCACTTCAAGAAGGTCAACGATGGCTACGGTCACCCCGTCGGCGACGAGGTGCTCCGCCGCGTCGCGCGCGTGCTGCAAGAGGTCCCGCGCAAGATCGATATCCCCGCGCGCTACGGCGGCGAGGAGTTCGCGATCCTCCTCGACAACGTGGATGTCACGCAGGCCAAAGCGGTCGCCGAGCGCATTCGCATCGAGATCTCGAAGATCGTCGTCGAGACCGAGAAGGGCCCGTTGTCCGTCACCGAATCGATCGGTGTGGCCGCGTTCCCCGAGGATGGGCGCGATCGCGCGACGCTCATCGAGCGCGCAGATCTCGCGCTCTATCACGCGAAGCACACGGGCCGAAATCGCGTCGTCACCTGGGGCGAAGCGCAGGCCGCGAAGACCAAGATCGCCAGCTGATCAGGGACCGGCGATCAGGCCGCCGAGCGCTCCGAGCGCGGCGCCGCCGTACTGACCGACCGTCTCGCCCAAGCGTCCACCCCGGACCGCACCGATCGCTGCGCCGATACGTGGCGCGCCACGCTCGGCACCTTGCTGGCGTCCGATCTCGCGACCGATGTTCTGGCCGACCTTCTTTCCGGCGGGGCCGCCGACGTTCCAGCCTGCGATGCCACCCGCAACCGCGCCGGCGATGCCGCCGCCCGTGATGGTGCCGAGTTGATCGAGATCGATTTCTTGTGGCTTGGACATGATGTCTGGGACCAAGAGCAATGGCTGTGCCGCGCCCGAACACATGGGAGGTCGCGCAGTTAAGTCGAGGGCGGGGTGATTCTCCTGCTTCTGGCGGTAGGCGAATCGCATCCTCGTCGCGACAGGCCGTACAATCTTCACCGCGTGCCGAGCGTTGTCGCCGAGGTCGGATCGACCGCGAACAACTACCAAGTCCTCGCGAAGCTAGCGACTGGTGGCATGGCCGAGATCTTTTTGGCGCGCGGTGCGAGCGCGGCTGGCGTGGAACGCTACGTGGTGCTGAAGCGCATCCTTCGCGAGCGGGCCACCGACAAGAACTTCGTGCAGATGTTCTTGGAGGAAGCGCGACTCGCAGCGCAGCTCAATCATCCGCACGTCGCGCAGGTCTACGACATCGGCAAGCTCGGCGACTCGTACTTCTTCACCATGGAGTACGTGCATGGCGAGACCGTGCGCGCGCTGCTGCATCGCGCGAGGTCGCTGCGCCGCGAGATTCCGCTCGGCAACATCCTGACCGTCATCTCGCACACCGCGTCGGGGTTGCATCACGCGCACGAGCGCATCGGCATGGATGGTCGGCCGCTCGGCATCGTGCATCGCGACGTGTCGCCGTCGAACTTGATGATCAGCTACGAGGGCTCGGTCAAGGTCGTCGACTTCGGTGTCGCGAAGGCCGAGAACCGCGCGAGCGAGACGCGCTCGGGAACGGTGAAGGGAAAGATCAGCTACCTGTCGCCGGAGCAGTGCCGCGGCGCATCCGTGGATCGACGCAGCGATCTGTTCTCGCTCGGCATCGTGTTCTGGGAAATGCTCACGACCGAGCGGCTGTATCGACGGCAGAGCGACTTCGAGAACATGCACGCGATCGTGACGGAGCCACCGCCGCCGCCGTCGACGCGTCGCGCGGGACTCTCGCCGGAGATCGATGGCATCGCGATGCGCCTGCTCGCGAAGAACGTCGAGGAGCGCTTTCAAACGGCCGACGAGCTGATCCAAGCGCTCGAGAACGTCGCGGCCAAGAACAGCGCGATCATGTCGTCGAGCGGCCTGTCGCGATTCTTGCGCGAGCTGTTCGGTCAGCGGCCCGAGCCGTGGATCGAGATGGAGCAGGCAGCGCCCGAAGGAGTCACGGTCACGAGCGAGCCGGTTCCGCCCGAGCTGATCGCGAAGCTCGATCCCGTCGACATGAGCCTCGCGCGCGTGCGCGATCTCAGCGCGCTGCAGATGTCGACGTCGCAGTCGCAGCAGTCGAAGTCGCCGCTGCCCGTGCCGCAGGAGCCTCCTCCGGCGCCGCCACCGGCGTACAAGAATCCGATCGACGATCTACCGACGCTACGCCAACGCGTAGCGAGCGAAGTGCTCGATTCCGTCCCGACGCGTTCGCATCCGACGACGAGCCAGCCGCCGCTCGCCCAATCGATGAACCCGCAGCTGAGCCCGCCGGCACCGGCGCGCTCGACGGTGCCGGTCGCTGTGGCGCCGATGCCGCCGATGCCGCCGATCCAGCACTCGGGCCAGCACTCGGGCCAGCACTCGGGCCAGCACTCGGGGCACCCCTCCGGGCAGCACTCGGGGCACCACTCGGGACAGATGACGAGCTACCCCGTCGCGCAGCAAGCGTGGCTCGCGCCGCCGGTCGATGTTCAGAACCAAGCGCAAGCGCAGCCGCGCGCGAACAAGAGGCTGTTCGCGGTGATCGGCGTCGCGATTCTCCTCGGCATCGTGATCACCGTCGCCGCGACGCGTGGCGGATCCGAGGAAGCCGCGGCGCCCGCCGATGCGGCCGTCGCGCAGACGCTGGTCGCCGACGCTGCGATCGCGGAGATCGATGCGGCGACGGTCGCGAAGGCTGCCGACGCGGCGCCGGCCGTCGATGCCGCGGTTGTCGCGATGGCTGTCGACGCAGCGGCTCCTGCCGATGCCGCGGTCGTCGTCGCGGTCGATGCCGCGGTCGTCGTCGCGGTCGATGCGGCGGTGAGCGCGCCCGATGCCGCCGTGGTCGCGAAGCCCGATCCCGCGCTCACGCCTCCCAAGCCCACGCTCGCCGAGAAGATCTTGAACGCGTTCGACGAGGGCCGCTTCTCCGACACCGTGGCCGCGTGCACCGAGCGCGTGCCGAGTGATCGCGGCGCGGTGTGTACGCGCGCTGCGTGTCAGCTCGGCGAAGCGACGAAAGCCAAGGCGTGGTTTGCCAAGGTGAGTACCTCGAAGCGCAAGGAGGTGATCGCGGCGTGCAAGCAGAACGGGATCGATCTCGCGCCGGCGCCCGTCCGGCAGACGCCCAAGGTCGAACCGGTCGACTGCTTGAAAGAGCCGCTCGCCTGTCAGCGCTGAAATCGCGATAAGCTCGCGGCATGCGCTCCGTGGGGTTGTCGCTCCTGCTCTTGTGCGGCGTGGCTCACGCGGAGACCAAGAACCGGAGCACCGAGCTCTTCGAGCAAGGACGCGCGCTCGCAGCCGCGGGAAAGCTCTCCGAAGCATGCGCGAAGTTCGACGAGAGCTACGCGGACGATCCCGCGCCGGGCACGGCGCTGAACTACGGCGACTGTCTCGAGAAGCTCGGCCAGTTGCGCCGCGCGTGGAAGATGTTCGACGCCGCGAACAAGAACTTCACGCGCGATAGCGATGGCCGCGCGGACTACGCGAAGACGCGCGCTGATCAAGTCGCGACCAAGCTCGCCGCGATCACGGTGAAGGTCGCCGATCCGGCGATCCCGGGCCTCGTCATCGAGATCGGTGGTCAGCCGGTCACGCCGGCCGCGCTGATCGAGGATCGCTTCGAGCCGGGCGACGTGACCGTCACCGCGACCGCGCCGGGGAAGTCGGAGTTCTCGACGAGCGTCAACGGACTCGCGGGCTCGTCGGTGAGCGTCGAGGTTCCTGCGGAGCTCGGCGGTGCGGGTGGCGCGCAGACGTTCACCACGGACCACGCCGAGCGCGGCCGCGACAAGTCACGCGTGCGCCTCGCGATCATCACGGGCGGCGTCGGCATCGCGTCGTTCGCCACGAGCCTCATCCTCGGCGCGAGCGCCAAGTCGAGGTACGACGACGGTCTCGAGGATTGTCCGCGCAACAGCGAGGGAAAGCCGGCCTGCGCCACGGCCGCGCAGCTGCAGGTCCTCGACGATGCGGCGGGTCGCGCGAACATCGCGACGGGCTTCGCGGTGGCAGGCGGCGCGCTGATCGCGGCCGGCGTCATCCTCTACTTCACGGCGCCGCGCGAGTCGCTCCAGGTCGCACCGACGGCGAGCTCGGAGTCGATCGGACTCTCGCTTTCCGGCGCATTCTGATACGCAACCGAGCGTTTTCTGGCCCGTTCTAATCGACGGCGCCCCGGTTTCGTCGGACGCTCCGATCGTGGCGGTCAAGAACTACGTCCTGGACACCAACGTCCTCCTCCACGATGCGCGCGCGATTTATTCGTTCGCGGACAACAACGTGATCATCCCGATCTACGTGCTCGAAGAGATCGACACGTTCAAGAAGGATCAATCCGAGCTCGGTCGCAACGCTCGTCAGATCGCTCGCGAGCTCGATCAGTTCCGCAGCGAAGGTGGCCTCTCGCATCCGCAGAAGATGCAGAACGGCGGCACGGTCCGCGTCGCGCTGCCGAAGACGGCGCCCAAGAATCCGAGCAGCGATTCGCGAACGATGGATCAACGGATCATCGACATCGCGATCGAGGTCCGCGAAGAAGACAAGAAGGTGCCCACGGTCCTCGTCACCAAGGACGTGAACCTGCGCATCCGCGGCGACGCGCTGGGCCTCCAGACGATCGACTTCGAGCCCGAGCGGATCTCCGTCGAAGAGCTGTATCCTGGCAACCGCGAGCTGCTCGTGCCGTCCGGTACGATCGATGCCTTCTATTCGGAAGGGACCGTCGTCGTCGACGCGCCGGGCCTGCACGCCAACGAGTACCTCACGCTCAAAGACGAGTCGGGCAAGAGCGCACTGACCAAGTGGGACAAGAACGTCGCGAAGGCGGTCCCGGTCAAGAAGCTGCGCGAGGGCGTGTGGGGCATCAAGCCGCGCAACAAGGAGCAGCACTTCGCGCTCGATCTGCTGCTCAACGACGACGTCAAGCTGATCACGCTCGTCGGTAAGGCCGGCACCGGCAAGACGCTGCTCGCGATCGCGGCGGGTCTGCAGAAGGTGACCGAGGAGCAGGTGTTCTCGAAGCTGCTCGTCTCGCGTCCGATCTTCCCGCTCGGTCGCGACATCGGCTATCTGCCGGGCACGATCGAAGAGAAGCTGAACCCGTGGATGCAGCCGATCTACGACAACCTCGAGTTGCTCCTCGGACTCAACAAGTCCGACAAGAAAGATGGCCGCAGCTACGCGGAGCTCGTGGATCTCGGCTTCGTCGAGATCGAGCCGCTCACGTACATCCGCGGTCGTTCGCTGCCGAACGTGTTCATGATCGTCGACGAGGCGCAGAACCTCACGCCGCACGAGGTGAAGACGATCGTCACGCGCGCCGGCGAGGGTACGAAGATCATCCTCACCGGTGACCCGTACCAGATCGATCATCCGTATCTCGACTCGTCGAACAACGGTCTCACCACCGTCGCCGAGCGATTCAAGAACGAGCAGATCGCCGGTCACGTGATCCTGACCAAGGGCGAGCGTTCGCCGCTGGCCGAGCTCGCGACGCAGATCCTGTGAGGCTCGTCCTCGCCCTGCTGCTTGCCGGCACGGCGCACGCGCAGCCACGCCAGCCTGGCTGGGAAGTCACCGTCGCCGACAACGTCGCCGTCGCGCCGGGTGAGAGTGGCACGATCTCCGTCGCGATCCGCGTCGATCGCGGCCTCGTCGTGTCCAAGGATGCGAGCGTGATCGTCGACGTGCAGGCGGCCCCCGGCGTCGCCGTTCGCAAGAAGCGACTCGGTCGCACGGACGCTGTCGATCCTGAAGCGGACGCACCTCGCTTTGCCGTCGCGGTGAAGGGCGACGCGGTGGGAGAGCACGCGGTGAAAGTTCGCGTGCGGTTCTGGGTATGCGGCGGAAAGTCGTGCCGCCCGATCGATGTTCGCAAGAGTGCGATGGTGTCGGTGATGGAGCCGGCGCCGCCCGTGGATGCTCCTAAGTAAGGGATTTGTCGCGTTTAGATCGGGCTGCCAGGTCGTGCGTGGAAAGCACAACCACCATGATCACGCGCCAGCGCATCGTCTCCTTCGGTATCCCGACCGCCGCCGTTGCAACGGTCACCGTCGCCGCTCTTCTCTCGCCGTGGACCAAGCCGCCCGAGCCCACACAGCCCGACCCGCTCGCGGTCTCGCAGAGTGGCAACCAGATCGATCTCGTGTTCGCGGTCGACACGACCGGCTCGATGGGCGGCCTCATCGATGGCGCCAAGCGCACCGTGTGGTCGATCGCGAGCCACATCCGC
The DNA here is from genome assembly GCA_023428295.1 of Pseudomonadota bacterium. Classification (GTDB taxonomy): domain Bacteria; phylum Myxococcota_A; class Polyangia; order Haliangiales; family Haliangiaceae; genus JABFXX01. The sequence continues at coordinate 2,188 of JAEYYV010000392.1, read as the reverse complement.
AAGACGGACGAGACGGCGAACATTCGCATCGGCCTCGTCGCGTATCGCGATGTCGGCGACGACTACGTCACGCGTGACTTCCCCCTCAGCGGCGATCTCGACGCCGTGTTCGCGGAGCTCTCGAGCTACCAGGCCGCGGGTGGTGGCGATGTTCCCGAGAACGTCGACGCGGCGCTCGACGTCACGCTGCACAAGATGAAGTGGCGCGCGAACGCGAAGAAGATCGTGTTCGTCGTCGGTGACGCGCCTCCGGCGAGTCGTGGCGACGTGCCGACGTTCGACGTGCTCGCTCGCGAGGCGGCGGCCAAGAAGATCACGATCAACGCGATCCGCGCGGGTCACGATAACGACACGCACATCGCGTTCCAGCAGATCGCTGCGCTCGGCGGTGGTGCGTACTCGTCGATCCAGCAGGACGGCGGCGTGCAGCAAGTCGCGACCCCGTACGACGACAAGATGGCCGAGCTCTCCGCGCGCATCGACTCGTCGGTGATCATCGTCGGCGACGAAGGCGTTCGCCGGAACTACCAGGCGAAGATGAAGGCGGCCGAGGCAGCGCCTGCCGCGGCCAAGGCGGATCGCGCGGACTACTACGCGAGGAAGGGCGCGGGCGGCCGCGCTGCCGAGGACCTCGTCGGCGGCGTGACCAGCGGCACGATGTCGTTCGACGGTCTCGACCCCTCGGCGCTGCCCGCCGACATGCGTGGGATGGACAAGGCCGAGCTCGAGGAAGAGGTCCAGAAGCGCGCGAAGGAACGCGAGCAAGCGCAGAAGGAGCTCGGCGATCTCGCGAACAAGCGCGACGAGTACATCAAGGCGAACCAGCCCGGCACGGGCGAGGGTGGCTTCGATACGAAGGTGAAGGAAGCGATCGAGCTTCAGATCAAGTAGGCGGTTCCCCGACCCGTACGCCGAAAGCCGCCCCTGGAAAGGGCGGCTTTCGTGCTACATGGCGTCGATGTTGTTTACCGAACTGGGCTTGATTCCTCCCATCGCGGCGGCGGTCGCCGCCGAGGGATACGTCGAGCCGACGCCGATCCAAGCGCGCGCGATTCCGCACGTGCTCGCCGGCAAAGACCTCCTCGGCCTCGCGCAGACGGGCACCGGCAAGACGGCCGCGTTCGCGTTGCCGATCCTCCAGCGCCTCGCAGCGCCGCACGAGAACTCGGGTGCGCGCCCGCGTCCGATTCGCTGTCTCATCCTCACGCCCACGCGCGAGCTCGCCGCGCAGATCGGCGAGAGCTTCTCCACGTACGGCAAGAACCTCCCGCTGAAGAACACCGTGATCTTCGGTGGCGTCGGGATGGAGCCGCAGAAGCAAGCGCTCCGTCATGGCATGGACATCCTCGTGGCCACGCCGGGTCGTCTGCTCGATCTGATGGGGCAGGGGCTCGTGGATCTGCGTCCGCTCCAGATGTTCGTGCTCGACGAAGCCGATCGCATGCTCGATATGGGCTTCATCCACGACGTGAAGAAGGTGATCGCGAAGCTGCCGCACAATCGGCAGACGCTGTTCTTCAGCGCTACCATGCCGCGCGAAGCGCAGGACCTCGCGGATCAGCTGCTCAAGAATCCCGAGACGGTGGCCGTCGTTCCGCCGTCGACGACGGCCGAGCGCGTCGATCAAGAGGTGTTCTTCGTCGAGAAAGCGGACAAGCGCGCGTTGCTCGTCGAGGTGCTGCGCGATCCGTCGATGAAGCGCGTGCTCGTGTTCTCGCGCACCAAGCACGGCGCGAACCGCATCGCCGAGCACCTGATGAAGGCGCGCATCGAGGCGGAAGCGATCCACGGCAACAAGAGCCAGAACGCTCGCGAGCGCGCACTCGCCGGCTTCAAGAGCGGGCGCGTTCGCGTGCTCGTCGCGACGGACATCGCGGCGCGCGGCATCGATGTCGACGGTGTCACGCACGTCGTGAACTTCGACGTCCCCGAGGTCCCCGAGACGTACGTGCACCGCATCGGTCGCACGGCGCGCGCGGGTGCGTCGGGCATGGCGATCACGTTCTGCGATTCGGACGAGCGCCCCGATCTGCGCAACATCGAGAAGATCACGCGCCAAGCGATTCCGCTCGTCGAGGGACACCCCTACGAGTCCAAGAATCCACCGCCGCCCCCGTTCGATGCGCGCAGCGTTCACAACGTGCAGCGCGGCGGCGCGCCGTCTCGGTCGAACGGCGAGCGGCGTGAG
>JAEYYV010000384.1 GCA_023428295.1 Pseudomonadota bacterium | reverse complement strand
CGCGAGCACGGCGCCACCGACGGCATCAACTATTCGACCGAGGACCTAAAGGATCGGCTCAAAGTCCTCACCAAGGGTGGGGCGAACGTCATCTATGACCCTGTCGGCGGTTCACTTGCAGAAGCCGCGCTGCGCGGAATCGCGTGGGAGGGGCGCTATCTCGTCGTCGGTTTTGCGTCGGGAGACATTCCCAAGATCCCGCTGAACCTCGTGCTGCTGAAGGGTTGCCAGATCGTCGGCGTGTTCTGGGGCTCGTTCGCGATGCGCGAGCCGCAGAAGAATCGCGCGCATGCGGAGCAGATCTTCCGCTGGATCGAGGCGGGGACACTACGCCCCAGCATCGATGCCGTACTGCCATTCAGCGACGCGAGCGAAGCACTCGCGCGTCTCGATCGCCGACAAGTTAAAGGCAAGATCGTCCTCGTGCCTTGATAGACTAGGTCGCGATGTCGAGCGGGATCCGTCGCGTCCTCGCTGTCGCGATATCGATCGGAACGGGAGGCTGTGGTTTCTCGCTCTCGGTCGGTGATGCGCCGCCGGCACCGCCCGATGCGCCGCCCGGCGATGGTCCGTGCGCGTTCTCGACGTTCATCGACACGTGTCCGCTGCCGCGCGGTGATTCGCTCGCGCTCGCGGGTACGCACATGTTCGACACGGACAGCGGCCTGCTCACCGATCCGCTCGGCACGATCATTCCGGTGAAGACAGCGACGGTGAACCTCGCGCAAGACACGCTCGAGGTCCAAGCGATCTTCGTCGACGAGCTCACGCTCGACGGCGTCCTCGTCGCGCGTGGATCGCGTCCCTTCGCGGTCATCGCGACGGGGGATGTCGAGCTGATCGGCAGCTCCGTGCTCGAGGTCGGCATCGGCGCCGCGGGCGCGCGCGAGACCTGCGCGAATGGTGCGAAGAAGGGCGAGGACGACAGCACCGGCGCCGGAGGTGGCGGAGGCGGTGGGTTCGGCGACCAGGGCGGTCGCGGCGGGGACGGCGACACCGACGGCGATGGCTCCTCGGGCGCCGACGGCGGACTCGCCAGCTCACTACCGTCGGGGATCATCGGCGGGTGTCGGGGTGGGGCCGGCGGCGATGGCGCTGAAGAAGGTGGCCGCGGCGGTGCCGGCGGCGGCGCGATCTTCGTCGTGTCAGCCACGAAGATCGCGATCGGTGGCAACGCGGGGATCAACGCGGGCGGCGAGGGCGGTCAGGGTGGCAAGAAGACCCCGGGCAACCGCGGCGACGGGGGCGGCGGTGGCGGTGGATCGGGCGGCATGATCCTCCTCGAAGCACCGATCGTGCGAAACGACGGCACGCTCTCCGCGAACGGCGGCGGCGGCGGTGAAGGCTCCGACGACGGCGGCTCGTCGGGGCGACCGGGGAGCAACGCGCTCCTCGGGACGATGGCCGCGCCGGGTGGCGATGGAAACTCGTCGGGCGGAGCGCGTGGCTCGTCGGGGGGAAACTCGACGATGCCGAGCGGCAGCGGACCGAACTCCGGGCGCGGCGGTGGTGGAGGCGGTGGCGGCTCGGTCGGCTTCATCCGCGTCGTCGGATCGCAGATGGATCTCGGCTCGAAGGTCTCGCCGCTCCCCCTCTAGGACATCGACACGATCCGATCGCGTGGAGCTCGGGCGGTCGCGATCGTTTCCGCCTCGCTTAGTTGCACGCGGCGATGCCGCCCTCGAGTCCCTTGCGGAACGCGCTCGAGCGCTGCTTCGCCGATCCGTGTGTCCACGTCTCGGGCTGCACGTAGCCTTGCGTCTTCTTCTGTAGCGTGTCGTCGCCGATCTGCGCGGCCGCGTTGAGCGCCTCGTCGATGTCGCCGACCTCGAGCACGTCGCGTGACTGCGCGTCCTTGGCCCACGCACCCGCGAGGCAGTCCGCTTGAAGCTCTGTCTCGATCGAGCTGACCTCGCCGCGACCCAGCGCACCGCGCAGGTTCTGCACGTGGTGACCGACCTCGTGCGCGATCACGTAGGCCTGCGCGAAGTCACCGGGGGCACCGAAGCGGTTCGCGAGCTCCTCGTAAAACGCGAGGTCGACGTACGCCTTCTTGTCGAGCGGACAGTAGAACGGACCGACGGCCGACGTCGCGGTGCCGCACGCAGATGCAACCGAGCTGCGGAACAGCGTGAGCCGCGCCGCTTGGTAGCCCTTCAGCTCGCGGCCGAAGAAGCCCTGCACGTCGTCGAGGACAAAGCCGACGAAGCTCGCGCCGTCGTCGGTGGCGCCGCCGCGCTCGGCTTGCGTGGTCGCGGGCGCGGGAGCCGGCGCGCTTCCGCTGCCCATGCACATGCTGCCGCCGCCGTACATCATCGCTCCGACGATCACGATCGCGACGAGAATCCCCTTCCAGCCAAAGCGTGCACCGACGGCGAGAAGCGAGCCGAGTGGCATTCCGCCACCACCAAACGCACGCGCGGGCCCTGCCGCGCGGCGATCATCGACGTTGCTGCTTTGATATCCGCGGGTCCATCGCATGCGTGACGGTATTGCAGCGTGCGTGCCCGCTCACGTCAGCGTTTCTCTCGCGTGGCGACTTCGCGGCGCGCGTGCGCGTCGAGCCAATCGAGGATGTGCTCCGCCTTCTCGCGATCGAGCGCGCGCTTCTCGTCGGCATGATCGCCGCCGCGCATGAGGTCCCACTCGATCGGTCCTGCACAGCTCGCGAGCTTCTCGCGGAGCCGCACCGCCGCTGCGTGCGCGGGGTTGGCGTCACCGACGAGGAAGTAGGCCGGCATCGTATGCGGTGGGCACGCGCCATCTCGCGGCGCTTGTCCACCACCGTGAAGGACGAGCGCCGCGAACGGCGACCACGCGTCGACGTGCTGACCGATCGCGGATGCTCCGCCCGACCAACCCGCGAGGTACGTGCGCGCGGGATCGAGCGGCATCTCGCGCGCGACCTGCGCGAGCGACTCGGTGACGAACGCGGGCGTCTCTGTCCACGAGTACCACTTGCCGTCGGCGCATCCGCGATCGCGAGGACAGGTGAGCCCGAGCACAGCGAAGCCCTTCGCGAGCGCAGCATCGCGCCACCTCGCAGCGGCGGCCGACGCGGTCTCGTGGTTGCCGTGCAGCACGACCAGGATCGGCTGCGGATCCGTCCGCTCCGACGGAAGATCGACCGTGCAACCGGAGCACGGCGGCGAAACTACATTGTGCGTGACGCGCGGCGACGAATGGCCGGGCTGTTCGCCCGACGCTTCGCGGCACGCCGTCAGCGCCAGCGTGAGAACAACGGCGAAGCGAAGAGTCATGCAGTGATCGAAAGCAGATGGCGTGCCTCGTGCCAGGCTGTGCCGGAGCGGCTCGTCGGCGTGTGCACTGTGCGCGGGCGACGCACAGCGTGAGGTCTCTCGCGCGTTTGCACTTCGATAGTGCTGCTTCTCGTCGGTGAGACCATCATGGAGAGTGATGAGATGGCAGTTGTTCGCTGTCGCGATCGTGTCGGCCTCGACGCTGGCGTGCGCGCGATCGAGCGTTCATGCGACGACCACAAACGCTGACTCGCCGATGTCTCGTGCGAGCGCCGAGATGCGCTTCGCTACGACGGAGCGAAGCACGCAGGTCACCTGTCCCGGCGCCGCGATGAAAGTCGACGGCACGTGGCTGTGTCCGGACGAAGCGAAGGCGCAGGGGCTCACGATCATCGATTTGAGCGACACGTGGACGCCGAGGCTCCTCGCCGGCGAAGGCGAGACAGTCCCCGTGTTTCGCGAGAAGTACTTGGCGCTCGCGCAAGATCGCAGCGTCGATGGCAAGCCGCTCGAGCACGAGGAAGCGCTCAAGGAGCTGTACGGCGTGGTGCCGTCGCTCTCGATCGTTCGCACGCGCCTCGCAGACGCCGCGCGGCACGCGTGCAACGCCGCGATCGATGCGTCGCCGATCGCGCTGCTCGACAAGCCGTACGCGCAAGACTTCGGTGCGCAGGTGAAGTCGATGACCTTCCGCCGCCTCGCGCTCGAGAAGAAGAAGGCGCACGAGGCGCCGCCCGAGTCCGCGCACTACCAGCAGTGGAAGAAGCTCGACGACATCCATCGCGGCCTGGTCGCCGCGCAGCAGAAGCTCGTGTGCGAGGGCTATCTCGCGGCGAAGGATGCCGACGGCAGCGTGACGTGGCGAACGTCCAACGCCGTCGAGCTCTATCAGCGCCGCAACTTCTTGATGCCGAACGAGCGTCTCGATCCGGAGACGCGCGAGGCGATGCTGCTCGACAGCTACGAGCATGACTTCCGCCTCGCGCTCCGCATTCTGCGCGAGCGCGTCGTCGACGCGAGTGGCCTCATCGAGGACGGCACCGCGAGCACGGGCCCGCGACCGGTGCTCGGTCGCTTGCTCGATCCAGCGCCGATGCGCGCGGCGCGTGGAAAAGAGAAGCCGATGGCGAACGGCGCGCCCGACTTGGTGAGCGCGGCGACCGAAGCGGCGGCGAAGGAGCTCGGTTGGACCGACGCCGCGAGCGTGCGCGCGTTCCTCGATCGCAACCCCACGGGAGCTCGCGTCGCGCTCGCGTTGCCGCCCGTGCCCGCCTATCACAGCCCGCACATGGATCTCGTCGCGGAGATCGATCGCGGTGACGTCTGGTACGACGAGACGCCGATCAAGCGCGTGATCCGCCATCGTCCGACGCTCGTGCTCTACGTCAATGACGCTGGCGTGAAGCGCCCGTTGATCCGCTGGCCCACGACGATCGGCGGTTGGAGCGACGTGCGCATGCCCGGCGGATGGGTCGCGCAGAAGTGGAAAGAGTCCGACGTGGGCCCGCGCGTGTGGCGCCAGCTCTATGCGGCGCCGACGTGGCTCCCGCCTCCGACGACGCCGGATCGCGACCTCGTTCGCAACACGTACACGAACGGGAAGTGGGAGCTGAAGACATCGATCATGGGGCCCGGTCCGCATGCCGCGTACGGTCTCGTGCTCCTCAAGCACGACAACGTCGTCCAGAAGAAGGACGGCACCGTCACGTACTGGAACAACGGTATCGGCACGCACGGCTCGGCGAGCGTGACGTCGATCGTCAACGGCACGAGCCACGGCTGTCATCGCCTGTACAACCAGCTCGCGGTGCGCCTCGCGGACTTCTTGCTCACGCATCGCGCACACGCCACGCACGGCGAAGAGAAGGTCGGCTACGTCCGCAAGGTGAACCACAAGGGCAGCTTCACGGCGAAGATCTCGACGCGCGGCTTCCTCTACGAGATGACGCCGCCGGTGCCGGTGACGGTGCTCGCGGGCAACATCAAGTCGACGCGCAAGGTGCCGCCCAAGAACAGCGCGCCCGCGGACTGAATCATCCCGCGAGCGCGAGCGGTGCGTCGCCGAGCCGCGCGACGACGAACGCGTACAGCCCGGCGGCGTCGAATGTCTTGCGAACGCCGATGCGCCAGCCGATCTGGGCGAAGTGATCCGCTTCGATCTCCGCGAGCGTCTCGCCCCAGAACTGCGAGCTCACCGGCACGACGCCATCGTTGGGGCCCGCGACGCGCGAGAGCCACGCGTGGGACGCCATCAGCGTGATCGGGATCGGGCTGCCCTTCTTCAAACCGCCGACGACGCACGCGTAGCGGACGCCGGGCACGTCGGGCACGTCGCGATTGAACGTCTCGAGCGCGCTCGACGACAGCCACTCGAGCGCCGTGATCGGCACGCCCAACACGGCGACGAGGCGGCGCAGCCAATCGAGCTGTCCTTCATGAAACAGATCCGCGATCGGTGATCCGCGATGCGGCGTTCCGATCGTCACGAGCGATCGCACGCGCGCGGCGAGCCCCAGATGCGCGAGCGCGTAGCGCGCGTCGAGCCCGCCGAGGCTGTGCGCGACGAGGTCCACGCGCTCGTGCGGCAACGCATCGATCGCGGCGACGAGCGCCTTCGCGCGCTCCGGCACCGACGACATCATCGGCAGCTTCACCGCGTTCGCGACACAGCCGAGCGACGCGAGGTGCGCGGAGATGCCGCGGAAGTAGTCGAAGCGCGCGCCGGGGACGCCGATGCGATCGAAGCCGAACAGGCCATGCACGAGCACCACGGGCAGCGGCGCGTTCCGCGGTGCGGGGCCGGGGATCGCAGCGACGCCTTCGATCGGCCGAGCGGGCTCGACCTGAACGACCGGTGTCTGCGGCGGTCGCAGCACCAGCGCGACGGCGATGGCGAGGAGCGCGACCAGGATCGCGATGACGGTGATCGTCAACACGCCGCACAAGCGTGCCACGATCACATGGGCGAGCGCGCATCACTTGATGCATGCTTCGCGAATGCGACTCGCCCTCCTGGCACTTCTGTTCTCTGCGTGCGGCGGCATGCAGACCGGACAGCCGCTGCAGAGCAAGTCGGACGTCGATCGCGACGATGTCCCAGACGTCATCGATAAATGTCCGTACACCCCGGGCCCCGACATCAATAGTGGATGCCCGCTCCAGTCCAAACCCGGCGCGAGCACCGGCCCGGACAGCGACAACGACGGAATCCCGGATCACCTCGATCAATGTCCTACCGAGCCCGAGGATCGCGACGGCTTCGAAGACGAGGATGGCTGCCCCGAAGTGGACAACGACAAGGACGGCGTCGCGGACGTGGTCGATCGATGTCCCAACGTGACGGCGAGGACACCGGACGGCTGTCCGGCACCGGCTCCCGCCGCGGGCAGCAACCGGCCACCCGATCCGGTGACACCGCCAGCGACGCCGACCACCCCCAAAGGTGCGCCGAACGATCGCGATGGCGACGGCGTCCCGGACGCCATCGATCGATGCCCCGATCAACCCGAGGACATCGACGGCGTCGACGACTCGGATGGCTGCCCGGAGCTCGACAATGACAGCGACGGCATCCCCGACACCGAGGACAAGTGTCCCAACTTGCCAGAGTCCAAGAACGGCAAGGACGACGCGGACGGCTGCCCGGACTGATCGAACCTAATTCGCGATCACGGAGCGCGACAAACTGCCGCACGTGCGCGCGGCAGCGCGCGAACTCTTGCCGCAGCGCGATCGTCGTCGAGCCGCGCGATAACGAGCATCCGATTCGCTCGGGTGATCTCACGGTGCGACGCTTCGCCACTCCAAGAATGGACCTCGCAACCTTGCGAAATGGTGGCCAGACGTGGTGCAAGGATCGCGCGCGCGAACCCGTGATTGGACGCGTAGCTCCCTGACTGAACACGCAGGAACTTCCATGCCGCGTTTCACATTCCCCGAATGGACCGAGACACTCAAAAAGTGGATCAACATGTTGGTCCTCGGTGCCCCGGTCTACCTAGTGGCGCTCGTTGCTTATGGCGTGACGCCGGAGGCACTGCGCGAAGGCTATCAACCCGAACAGCCAGTCCCGTACAGCCACGCGCTGCACGCGGGCGAGCTCGGTATCGATTGTCGGTACTGCCACAACACCGTCGAGCGTGCGGGTGAAGCGGCGATTCCGCCGGCGTCGACCTGCATGAACTGTCACGCGACGGTGAAGAAGGAGTCGGAGGCGCTGCTTCCAATTCGCGAGGCGTTCGCCGAGAACCGCCCGGTTCACTGGACGCGCGTCACGGATCTTCCCGACTACGTGTACTTCAACCACCAGGCGCACGTGAACGCGTCGGTCGGTTGCGAGACCTGCCACGGTCGCATCGACCAGATGGTCAAGGTCTATCAGTACGCGCCGCTCACGATGTCGTGGTGCCTCGATTGCCACCGCGATCCCGAGCCGAACCTTCGCAAGCACGAAGCGCTCACGACGATGGGCCACAAGCCGTCGCCGGGCGAAGGCGCTGCGGTCAAGCAGGCGAACAACGTCAACCCGCCCACCAACTGCTCGACCTGCCATCGCTAGGACCAGGAGCCACCGATGTCCGCCAAAGAACACGACGAGCAGACGCACAACGATCAGCCGGTGACGAGCGAGAGCTCGGAGCCGACGTCGACGCCGACGTATTGGCGCTCGCTGAGCGAGCTCACGAACGAAGCGGCGTACCAGAAGGATCCAGAGCTGCGCACCAAGGAGTTCCCGACGGAGCCCTCGCGCGTCATCGATCCTCTCCACCGCCGTAACTTCTTCCAGCTCATGGGCGCATCGATGGCGCTCGCGGGCGTCGGCGCATGCCGTTACGAGAAGGAAGAGATCGTCCCGCTCGCGCGCCGTCCCGAGGGACAGACGCCGGGCCAGACGCAGCAGTACGCCACGGCGTTCGAGCTGGGTGGCGTGGGCCACGCGCTCCTCGCCACGTCGTACGAAGGTCGTCCGATCAAGCTCGACGGCAACCCCGAGCATCCGTTCGCCTCGGGCGGCACGGTCGCGGGCACCACGCGCCACGCCGGGAGCTCGACGTTCGCGCAAGCCGCGATCCTCCACCTCTACGATCCGGATCGCTCGCAGACGCCGCTCTCCTCGGGCAAGGGCTCGTCGATGGAGGCGTTCCGCGCCGCGCTGCCGGAGCTTCGCAACAACCTGAAGACCACGCGCGTGCTGAGCGAAGCGTCCAGCTCGCCGACGCTCGAGGATCTGCGCATCAAGCTCGCGGCGCAGGGCGTCGTGTGGCACGAGTACGAGCCGATCTCCTTCGACAACGAGCGCGAGGGTCTGCGTCGCTACTACACGCGTCCGCTGCGTCCGCTCGCTCACCTCGATCGCGCGGACACGATCGTCACGCTCGACGCGGACATCTTCTGCGAGCACCCGGCGCAGATGCGCTACAGCCGCGACTTCGCGCGTAGCCGCAAGCTCCACGGTTCGCTCGGCATCGGCAAGATGAACCGCCTGTGGTCGGTCGAGAGCCAGTTCTCGAACACCGGCGCGATGGCGGATCACCGCCTGGCGCTCCGCTCGGAGCTGATCCTCCCGCTCGTGCTCGCGCTCGACGCAGCACTCGGCGGCGGCAGCACCAAGCCGGCCGCCCAGTTCCTCGAGGAGAAGAAGGTCGCGCAGTTCGTGAAGGTGCTGGCCTCCGAGCTCGCACTCTCCAAGAGCGGCGCGAGCAAGGCGGTCGTCATCGTCGGTCACAAGCAGCCGCCCGAGGTTCACGCCGCGGTCGCCAAGCTCAACGCGACGATCAACGCGCCCGGCCGCACGCTCGACTACCACGAGGTCGCGGACCCGCAGCGCGTCTCGCACGTGCAGTCGATCGTCGATCTCGTCAAGGAGCTCGACGCGGGCCGCGTGGATCAGCTGATCATCCTCGGTGGCAACCCCGTCTACGACGCGCCCGCCGATCTGAACTTCGCCGCCGCGCTCGCGAAGGTGAAGAAGACATCGATCCACCTCGCGGACTACCAGAACGAGACCTCGCTGAAGACGACGTGGCACGTGCCGCGCTCGCACTTCCTCGAGGCGTGGGGTGATACGCGCACGTGGGACGGCACCATCACCGTCGCGCAGCCGCTGATCTCGCCGCTGTACTCGTCGCTCAGCTCGATCGAGCTCCTGTCGATGCTCGAGGGAAGCAGCAAGTCCGGCCAGCAGCTCGTCATGGAGACGCACTCGGCGCGCGGCTACACGAACTGGCGCCAGTCGGTGCACGACGGCTTTGTCTCGGGACCGGGCGCGGCGATCGTCGACGCGACGTCGCTCGCGCCGGATACGAGCACGCCTCCGCCGGTGCCGACCCAGAGCCAGCTCGGCGGCAGCAAGCGCAGCGAGAAGGAAGTCGAGGTCACCTTCGCGCAGTCGCCGTTCTCGTACGACGGCCGCTACGCGAACAACGCGTGGCTGCAAGAGACCCCGGACTTCATGACCAAGGTCGTGTGGGACAACTACTGCTTGATCGCGCCGGACACGGCCGAGCAGTTGGGGATCAAGAACTACGACAAGGTGACGATCAAGATCGGCGACAAGTCGGTCACGCTCCCCGCGTACACGATCCCTGGTCAGGCGAAGAGCTCGATCGCGCTCGTGCTCGGCGGTGGTCGCACCGCAGCCGGCCGCGTCGGCGGCAAGGGCGACAAGAACCGTGTCGGTTGGGACACCAACAAGGTGCGCCTCTCGACGGGCTTCGACATCGCGCCGAAGGCGACGATCACGTCGACGGGCGAGCACTACGAGCTCGCGACGACGCAAGAGCACTGGGACATCCGCATCGATCTCAAGAACGGCGTGACGCAGGAAGGCATCGCCGAGCGCGTTCCCGAGCTCGTTCGCGAAGCCACGCTGCACACGCTCGAGGAAGCGGAGAAGGCGAAGAAGCCGTGGCGCGCCGAGCAGCCGCAGTCCGAGCTCGGCTACTGGTCGGATCTGCAGAACCGCGCTCCGTCGGATCGCCCTGACTTCGGCGGCTACTCGCTGTTCAAGGAGAAGGAGTACGCCGGCCACCGCTGGGGCATGGCGATCGATCTCAACACGTGCACGGGCTGCAACGCGTGCATGGTCGCGTGTCAGGCGGAGAACAACATCCCGGTCGTCGGTCGCCAAGAGGTGATCAACAACCGCGAGATGCACTGGATCCGTATCGACCGCTACTTCAAGGGGTCGCCCGACGATCCCCAGATCGCGCACCAGCCGATCGGTTGCCAGCACTGCGAGCAAGCGCCGTGCGAGCAGGTCTGCCCCGTGGGCGCCACGTCGCACTCCGACGAGGGCCTCAACGACATGGCCTACAACCGCTGCATCGGCACGCGCTACTGCGCGAACAACTGCCCGTACAAGGTTCGTCGCTTCAACTTCCTCGACTGGAACAAGGAGTGGCGCGACGCACGCAACAAGGTTCGTCGCCTCCTGTTCAACCCGGAGGTCACGGTTCGCATGCGCGGCGTGATGGAGAAGTGCACGTTCTGCGTGCAGCGCATCCAGAACGCGAAGATCAACGCGAAGGCGCAGATCCGTACCGGTGATCGCGCTGGCACGGTGAACAGCCCGCTCCCCGACGGCGAAGTGACCTCGGCGTGCCAGGACGCGTGCCCGTCGGAGGCGATCACGTTCGGTGACCTCGCCGACAAGCAGAGCCGCGTGTCCAAGGCGCACGCTGACAACCGCGCGTACGACCTCTTGCCGGAGACGTACACGAAGCCGCGCACCCGCTTCCTCGCGCGCGTTCGTAACCCGCACCCCGACATGCCGAGCAGCAAGCCCGCAGCAGGCGGAGGCCACTAGTCATGAGCGAAACAGCAGAGCACCACGAGGGACATGACGAGCCTGGCAAGGCTCGTGAAGCGTTCCGCGAGATCACGCGTGACGTCGCTTGGGTCGCGGAAGCGCCCAAGCCGCACAAGGCGTGGCTCGCAGCACTCACGATCGCCGTCATCATGCTCGGCATCGGCGTCGTCAGCATCTACGTGCTGGTCACGACCGGTATCGGCGTGTGGGGTAACTCCAACACCGTCGGTTGGGCGTGGGACATCACCAACTTCGTCTGGTGGATCGGTATCGGTCACGCCGGCACACTGATCTCCGCCGTGCTCTTCCTGACGCGTCAGGGCTGGCGCACGAGCATCAACCGCGCTGCCGAGGCGATGACGATCTTCGCCGTCATGTGCGCGCTGCTCTTCCCCCTGCTGCACACGGGTCGGCCGTGGTTCGCGTGGTGGATGCTGCCGCACCCGAACGACATGGGCATGTGGCCGCAGTTCCGCAGCCCGCTCATGTGGGACGTGTTCGCCGTCTCGACGTACGGACTCACGTCGATCCTCTTCTGGTACATGGGCCTCGTCCCCGACCTCGCGACGTTCCGCGATCGCTGCGCGGCGCGTGGCGAGAAGATCAAGACGATCATCTACGGCATCCTCTCGCTCGGCTGGCGCGGATCGGCGCGTAACTGGCACCGCTACGAGCGCGCGTACCTGATCCTCGCGGGTCTCGCGACGCCGCTCGTCTTCTCGGTGCACTCGGTCGTTTCGTTCGACTTCGCCACCTCGCAGCTCCCCGGCTGGCACACCACGATCTTCCCGCCGTACTTCGTCGCCGGCGCCATCTTCAGTGGCTTCGCGATGGTGCTGACGCTGATGCTACCGCTGCGTCACCTGTTCAACCTGCAGCACATCATCAAGGAGAGCCACATCCACGCGATGTGCAAGATCATGCTGGCCACCGGCATGATGGTCGGTCTCGCGTACGGCACCGAGCTGTTCATCGCTTGGTACTCCGGCAACCTGTACGAGAAGTTCGCGTTCTACAACCGCGCGTTCGGACCGTTCTGGTGGTCGTACTTCGCGATGATCTTCTGCAACGTCGTCGTTCCGCAGGCGTTCTGGATCAAGAAGATCCGCGAGAAGCCGGTGATCATCTTCGTGCTCTGCATCCTGATCAACATCGGCATGTGGTTCGAGCGCTTCGTGATCATCGCGACCTCGCTCGCACGTTCGTTCCTGCCGTCGTCGTGGAGCTACTACTACCCGACCAAGTGGGACGTGGGCCTGTTCGTCGGAACGCTCGGCCTGTTCTTCACGCTGTTCCTCCTGTTCTTCCGGTACGTGCCGGTGATCGCGATCTCCGAGGTCAAGGGCGTGATGCCCGAGGCTCACGCGGGGAAGAAGCACTAAGCCATGGCGAACACACACGACACACACGACGAGCACCAAGAGCCCGTGTCGGCCGATGGTGATCTGTATGGCGTCCTCGCGGAGTACGACACGCCGGGCGAGCTGCTCGAAGCAGCGCGCAAGGTTCGCGACGCGGGCTACACCGAGTTCGACACGTACTCGCCCTTCCCGGTGCACGGGATGGACGAGGCGATGGGCATCAAGCGGACGATCCTCCCGCTGATCGTCTGGGGCGGTGGCTTCACCGGCCTCGTCGGCGCCGTGTTCCTCCAGTGGTGGATGAACGCGTACAACTGGCCATGGAACATCTCCGGCAAGCCGGCGTGGTCCATCCCGGCGAACATTCCGATCGCGTTCGAAGGAACGATTTTGTTCAGCGTTCTCTCGACGTTCTTCGGAATGTGGATCCTGAACAAGCTGCCGCAGGTGTGGCACCCGTTCTTCCGCAGCGATCGCTTCGCTCGCGTGACGGACGATGCCTTCGTCCTCGGCATCCAAGCCAACGACAAGCGCTTCGACGTCAACACCACGACGAAGCTGCTCCAGGATGCCGGCGCGATCGGCGTCGAGAACGTCTACCTGGAGACCGATCCGAAGCGGAAGACGATGCCGAAGTTCATCTTCGCGTTCATCGTCGCCTCGACGGCGTTCGCGTTGATCCCGTTCGCGATCGCTGCCAAAGCGCGCAACTCGCACTCCGCCGAGCCGCACCTCCACCTGTTCCCGGACATGGACTTCCAGCCGAAGTACAAGTCCGACACCGCGATGGATCTGTTCGCGGATGGTCGTGCGAACCGCGGCGAGATCAGCGGAACGATCGCCCGCGGCAACCTCAACGGCGACGACGAGTTCTACCGCGGTCTCGCGCACGGAAGCGGTGGCGATCAGTGGACGACGGGCTTCCCCAAGCAGCTCGAGATCAACGACCGCCTCGTCGAGCGCGGCCAGAATCGCTACAACATCTACTGCGCGCCGTGCCACGGCTATGACGGTCGTGGCCTCGGCTCGGTCCCGCAGCGCGTCGCCGCCGGTGGCGGAGCGTGGCCCGCGCGCAATCTCGTCGAGGCGGGCGGCATCGTCGTGAAGATGCCGAACGGTCAGTTGTTCAACACCATCTCGAACGGCATGGGAACCATGCAGGGCTACGCGTCGCAGATCCAACACGCGGATCGCTGGGCGATCGTCCTCTACGTGCGCGCGCTCCAGCGCTCGCAGCATGCTCCCGACGCCGACGTTCCTGCCGAGCAGAAGGGGTCGATCCGATGAGCGCTCTCGTGAAAACCCTCCACCCCGACGAGAAGATCAAAGCGGGCAACATCGGCAAGACGCTGGTCAAGGCCGGCGTCGCGATCGCAGTCGTCTTCTTTGCCCTCTCGATCGTCCTCACGCTGACGAGCTCGCCGAGCGGCGGCCACACCAGCAAGTGGGCGCGCTTCCTTCACGCGTACGTGATCGGCTGGTCGTACATCTTCAGCATCTCGCTGGGCATGCTGTGGATCGTGATCCTCCACCACCTCGTGCGAGGCCGGTGGGTCACCGCGGTGCGCCGTATCGCAGAGGCGATCGCGTGCGCGTTCCCGATCATCTTCGTCGCCGGTCTCGGCTTCGTGATCCCGCTCCTCCTCGGGTACCAGGACCTCTACTACTGGGCGCACCCCGACGCGCACAACCACGACCTCAACCACCACCTGATCCACAAGCTCGGCTGGCTCTCGCCGGGCTCGTTCGCGGTTCGCTACGTCATCTACGGCGCGGTGTTCAGCGGTCTCGCTTGGTACTTCATGAAGAAGTCGCGCGAGCAGGACGAGTCGGGTGACCCGAAGATCTCCGAGACGCTCCGCATCGCGTCCGGCCCGGCGATGATCATCTACGCGCTGTTCACCTTCATGGTCGCGTTCGACGTGCTCATGTCGGTCGCGCCGAAGTGGTACTCGACGATGTACGGCGTGAATTTCTGGGGCTCGGCGGGCGTCGGCGCGTTCAGCGCGTTCGCTCTCATCGTCCTCGGTATCCAGCGCACCGGTCGCCTCACCCACTCGGTGACGGCGGAGCACTACCATGACATCGGAAAGTGGATGTACTCGTTCACCTTCTTCTGGGCATACACCGCGTTCTCGCAGTTCATGCTCCAGTGGTACGGCAACATGCCGGAGGAGACGCACTGGTACAAGTACCGCATGTTCGGCGAGTGGAAGTGGGTCAGCATCCTGATGGTCGTCGGGTACTGGGCGTTCCCGTTCGCGATCCTCATGTCGCGCTGGACCAAGCGCATCGTGCCTGCACTCGTGTTCTTCGCCGTGTGGCAGCTCGTGTTCCACTGGCTCGATCTGTATTGGAACGTGATGCCGTCGTTCGACTGGACGGTCGTGCATCACGACGGTGCGCGCGTCGTCGCGGGTCCGCTCACGGGCTCGACCTCGGCGCACCACGTGGGCTTCTCGCCCGTCGACATCACCGTGTGGATCGCGCTGATCGGCGTGTTCCTCATCGGTCTCGGTAGAAACCTCAAGGGCAATCTGATCCCGACCAAGGATCCGACGCTGCCGCTCTCCCTCGCCCACGAGGTCCAGTAGGAGACGACCATGTCCGGCCCTAAGCGAAATCCCGACAAGCTCAACACGCTCGGCGTCATCGTCATCGGCATCTGTGCGTCGGTGCTGGTCTACGTCACTATCGTGGCTCTCCAGGCCTTCTACATGAAGGACACCTCGGAGATTCAAACGATGGCGGACTACGGCGGCAACGACACCACCTTCCGCACGGTGAAGGCGGCGGCGATGAACAACATCACCGAGTACGGGAAGAACCCCGACGGTACGTTCCGTATCGCCATCGATCTCGCGATGAAGAAGGTCGCCGTCGACGCGAAGACCAAGCCCGAGGAGCTCGTTCCCGGAACGCCGTCGACGTCGCCGTCGGCGGAGCCAGTGTTCGGTCGCTCCAAGCCACTCGCTGCTCCAGCAGCGAGTGGCGACGCCGGTAGCGCAGCAGCGCCCGACGCGGGGAGCGCGGCAGGCGTTGACCTGCAGACTCCGACGGGCGGCCAAGGTGGTCCGGCTCCGACGACAGGTGCAGCCAACCCGGGTACGAGCTCGCCTGCGGCGGAGTCGACGAACGCGGGCTCGGGTTCAGCGGCGAAAGGTAATGCTCCGTAACGCCAACATCGGATCCGCGTCCCTGTTCGTGATGCTCGCTTCGGCGAGCGTCGCGGCGGATCCCTCGCATGCACAGGCGGACGCGCCTTCTGCGAACGATGTCATTCTGCCGGCGTCGCCGACGTACGAAGCGAATGGTGTCACCGTCGACGAGCAGACCGGATCGGTCTTGCCGCTCGACGCGCAGTTCAAGACGAGCGATGGCGCGCTGATCACGCTGCGCGAAGCGCTCGCCGGCGACATGCCGACGATCCTGACGTTCAACTACAACGACTGCCCGATGCTGTGCAGCTTGCAGCTGAACGGGCTGTCGGCCGTGTTGCCCGACCTCGCGACGAAGGTCGACTGGCAGGACAGCGGCAAGCAAGTCGGGTTCGCGATCGGCCAGCAGTTCCGGATCCTGTCGATCGATCTCGAGCCGAAGGAGTCGCTCGAGAAGCTCGCAAAGATGAAGGAGCGCTACATCGCGCGACTTCCCGAAGCGCAGCGCGCCGACGCGACGACGGGTTGGATGTTCCTCGCCGCTGCGACGCCTGGGGATGATTCGCAGATCCGCCGCGTCGCGGACGCTGTCGGCTTCAAGTACGTCTACATCCAAGATCGCGCCGAGTGGGCGCACCCAGCTGCGCTGATTTTCCTCAGCACGCGAGGCGTGGTCACCCGCTATGTCTATGGCATCCAGTTCGATGCCAACGTCATGCGCGAATCGATCGTGAAGGCTGGTCTCGCCGAGATGTCGAGCGCGATCGGCTTCATGAATCGCTGCTACCACTTCGATCCGGACGCGAAGAATCATTCGCGCGCTGGTGTGTTCACGTTGCGGCTCGGTGCCGCTGGGTTCGTTGCACTGCTGGTGATTGGCGTCGGCGTAGCCCGTCTACGTCGCCGCCGCGAACCGGGAGAATCATGATGTCCGAGAAACGTCGCTCTCGATCTCCGTGGCTTCCGCTCGCTGTCATGTTCACGACAGCGGCGTTGACCTCGCTGTTCGCTATCAAGATGTGGGGCATTCCGTCGGCCGGTGCACAACCGACCGGACAGACCGAGCCTCCGCCGCCGGTCACGAGCCCCGATCCGAAGGGCTCGGGCGATACCGGACCGGCGACCACGCCCGATCAACCGCAAGCGACGGGCTCGGCAGCTCCGACCGGAGCGCCGCAAGCCGAAGCGCAAGGTTCGGACTCGGCAGCGCCGGCCGCAGGCGAGGCG